>JAKQSH010000201.1 GCA_029570245.1 Deltaproteobacteria bacterium
ACGTTTCCGGCCTGTCCGGCCATGAAACCGGCCAGAAGCGCGGTGATGCCAAGTCCGACCAGACCGGCGGGATAATAGCGGGCAATCAACATCGGCAGCGCCGAGTCGTACCAGATGTGACCGTTCTTTTCGAGGAACGTAATCTGCCCGGACTGTTGCAGCTTCCAAGCGACCAGACCGGCGCCGACAACAATGATAGGCAGCAGCATTTTGAAGAAGCTGGCGATTATGGGCGTGTTGCGTGCGGCGTGAAGGTCTTTAGCCGAAAAGGCGCGCTGCACGATAAGGAAGTCTGTCGTCCAGTAACCGAACGAAAGAACCCAGCCCAGACCGAGAATGATTCCGGCCCAGGTGACGCCCATTCCGTTTGCATTGTGATCGGCGGCGGTTGACCAGAGAGCGCTCATCGAGTCGGGCAGGCTGTTGAGCAGGTTGTCGATACCGCCGACTTCTACTATGCCAAGCACGGCGACGAGGAACAGTCCGAACCAGATCAGAAAGAACTGCACGATCTCGGTAAGAATGGCCGAGAGCAGTCCGCCCAGTGTAATGTATGCAGCCACCGCAGCCGCCGAAACCCAGATTGAAACGTGCATGTTCCAACCCAGAACGATATGGAACACGACCGCCATGAGATAAAGGTTGATGCCGCTCATCAGCACCGTCATTACCGCAAAACTGGCGGCATTAAGACGACGGTTCTTCTCATCGAAACGCAGCAGCAGATAACCGGGAATGGAGTGAATCTTGCTGCTGTAGTAAAACGGCATCATGTAGAGAGCCAGAAACAGCATGGCAGGAATGGCGCCGATCCAGTAGAAATGCGCGACGAACATGCCGTATTTAACGGTGCCGCCCGTCCAGCCCAGAATTTCCAGCGCTCCGAGATTCGCCGAAAGGAACGCCAGACCGGCCACCCACGAGTTGTTGCGCCTTCCGGCTAAAAAGAAATCGTCACCCGTGTTGGAGTACTTCTTCAGATACACACCGATGCCGATGATCGTCACGAAGTACAGGATGATCACCAACCAGTCAATAAACTCCAGCGTTATGGTTGCCATCTTCCTCCTCTTTCTTCAACAGCAATTAATAAAACATGTGCCGGACGAAACCACGGCCATGTATTGATTGTCTGAAGCTTTCCTGTTTACTGATTCACATACGCCGACGCCGCCCCACCCGGAGATAAAATACCGCCAATCAGGAGGAACGACAAGATATCTTTATATTTTATCTGTATGACAGAAAGGACTCCGGCTCCTTCCATTTTGTTCTGTAAATGGGTACCAGGCGTTATTTGAAGATGTCGAGGGCTTTTCTGCCTATTTCGAAAAGGTCCTGCTTGCAGTCGCCGGAATACCAGGCCTGCATGGCGGCGCGAATCACGCCAAAAAGCGCTCCGGCGATGATCCTGGCATCAAGTTCTTCATAAGGCTGAATACAACGCCTGTCCATAAGTGTATCGGCAATTGCGCTTTCGAACTCAAAATCCAGCTCAACATCCTTGGCAATAAGAATCGGCGAAGCGGTAACTATCGCCCATTCCGCTCGTAACGCTTCAGCATTTTGTGCGTAATCTTCGGCAAATTCCATCAGAGCGGCACGCACGCCGTCCAGTGGTTTTTCGGGGCAGAAATGTTTTTCCAGCAGTTGCCGGAACAATTTGATTCTACGCTCGTGCCTGGTGAAGACTACGGCTTCCTTACTCTGGAAATATCGGAAAAAAGTCCGTCTGGAAACTTCGACATGCTCGGCGATGTCGTCAACAGTGGTGTTGTCGTAGCCGTTTTTCAGGAACAACTTCAGCGAAGCATCAATCAAGGCCTGACGGGTTTTCTCTTTTTTTCTGTCTCTCAACGAATTCTGCTTTTCCATGACAAACAGCATACACATCTGTCACGGCGTGTCAAGTGTCACCTGTCGCCAAATGACATCTTAAACACCCTTATGCACGCATATTAAGAATAGACTCAGCATATTGATTAGTCTTTACTTTGAGTTTTCAAGCAGCTAGAATTTCCAGCCGTTTGAGGTTCGTTTTCAACTTATCCAAGGAGTTCAGGTATGGCGAGAATAAGAGCTTTCAAGGGTGTGCGTCCAAAAGCGGAACTGGCAAAAGCAGTATGTGCTCCGCCTTATGATGTAATCAATTCGGATGAAGCCAGAAAAATGGCCGAGGGCAATCCTCAAAGCTTCCTTTACGTGGATAAACCCGAAATCGCCCTGCCGAGAGAAACCGATCTTTACTCTCCCGAAGTTTACGCCGCCGGCAGAACGGCGCTCGAAAGACTCATGGCCGAAGGAGTGCTGGTTCAGGATGAACGTCCGATGCTTTATGTCTACCAGCAGGAATGGCGCGGCGCAGTTCAGACCGGGCTGGTAGCCTGCGTCGCAGTTGACGATTATGACGAAGACCTTGTCAAAAAACACGAGAAAACACGCAAAGACAAAGAAGACGACCGCGCCCGGCATGTAGATGTTACCGGAGCCAACGCGGGGCTGGTGTTCCTTACATATAAAGCTTCCGCCGAGATCGACGGTATTATTTCCAGAGTCACAGAGAAAAAACCGGTTTACGACTTCGTCACATCCGACGAGGTTACTCACCGGCTTTTCCTGGTTGAAGATCAGCCGACAATCGACGCGCTGGAAGCCGGATTTGCAAAGATCACGCCTCTCTATGTCGCAGACGGACACCACCGTGCAGCATCCGGTTCTCGCGTGCGCGCCCTGCGCCGCGACCGCAACCCGAATCATACCGGCAACGAAGAATACAACTTCGTCATGTGCGGAATCTTCCCCGACGAACAGCTGCGGATTCTGGCATACAACCGCGTACTCAAAGAACTCAACGGCCACAGCGAAGACGATTTTATGAAAAAGATGTCCGAAAAGTTCGATATCGAAAAATGCGACGGCGCGCCGGAACTCAGACTGCATCAGTTCGGCATGTACATGAACGGCTCGTGGCGGCGTCTGACGGCTAAGCCGGGTTCTTTCGACGCGACTCATCCGGTTGAAAGTCTGGATGCCGCCATTCTACAAAACAACGTACTGGCGCCGCTGCTGGGAATCGACGATCCACGCACCAGCAAGCGCATCGACTTCATAGGCGGAATTCACGGCACGTCGAAGCTCGAAAAACTGGTTGACTCCGGCGAATTCAAGCTGGCTTTCGCACTTTATCCGACCAGCATGGCGCAGCTTATGGCCGTCGCCGACGCCGGAATGATGATGCCGCCCAAATCGACATGGTTCGAGCCCAAGCTGCGTTCTGGCATTGTGGTGCATCTGCTGGATTAGAGCAGCAATACAATCCCATAAAAACGAAGGCCGTTCTTCCAGATGAAGAACGGCCTTTTTATCTGTACAGAATTGCGTCTTACTGCGGCGTCATGGGCGTTATCGGCTCGCCGCGTTCCGCCGCTTCCTGCTGCATCATCATCTGCATCATCTGCTGCATGTCCATCGGTTTGAAATCCACCGGCGGTTTGAACATCGACGCATCGAGCTTGCGGCTTTCGATTTTTTCATAGGTCACTTTAATTCTGGGTACAGAGTCGCGCGCTTCGGCGGTCATTTCGATGATGAAAGCGTTTTTCGAAATATCCATCATTCCCTTGAGCACGTTGTCGCCCGACCCGGCCTGAACTCCGGCGATTTCGAAGAAGCGGTTGAAATTTTCGATCAGACCGGATTCTTTGAGGTCTTCGGTATACCACATTTCAAGAATCTGTTTGCCGGACTCCATGGCAACAGCCTTTTTGCATTTGTAGCCGGAAATTGTACGAACCTCATCTATCCTTTTTATTTCATATTTCAGACCGGCTTCTTTCTGGGCCAGCATTTTAGCCTGTTCCTGAAGCTGCTTTGACATAACGCCCAGGTCCTGCTCCATGAACTGCTTATTCTTGAGAAAGAGCGTAAACATCTTGTTTACTTCCCAGTTGAAAATCACCGCCACCGGCATGTTTTCAGTGTCGGAACGCATTTTTTTGATGTCGAAGTAAAGAGTGCTTGAGGCGGAACGCGTTCCGTCTGTCTCAACACGTTTCAAAACCCAACCGGCGTTTGCTGTAGCCGAGAAACAGAACATCAGCAATGCCAGCAGCATTGTCACCATGATTTTATGCATTAGAATTTTCCTTTCAGTTCGTTGTCCAAAACTGAGCAGAGTGTAAAGCGAATGCCTTTCAAGCGCAAGAGTCGGCAATTGAATATTTTGCATTGAAGCACAACGCGTAATCATTGTGATATTGATGCATCATTCAGCCGTCGATATTGACAAAGCGCCCCGCTCTTCCTTATAGTGAATCTTCTTATTTTCACAGGACAGACGGAATGTCGGAAAAAATCAGAGGAAAATTGTGGGTAATCGAAGGCATTGACGGCGCAGGCACAACCACGCAGGCGAAAATTCTGACCGACAGGCTTAATGCTCAGGGAATTCCTGCCGTCTTCTTATGCCAGCCATCAGAAGGACCCATCGGAAAATTCATCCGAGAGGCGCTGAACAGGCGTATTAAGGTGAATGAAAAAGAAAAGCTCTTCGACCTTAACACAATGGCGCTGCTGTTTTCAGCAGACCGGCTCGATCATGCGGCAGAAGAAATTCTGCCCAATCTCGAAAAAGGCGTAAACGTAGTCTGTGACCGCTATTATTTTTCGACCATGGCATACCAGGGCGTCGGCGGCGATATGGCATGGATAGAGGAACTCAACGCCAGAGCCCCGCGCCCGGACAGGGTGTTCTTTCTGGATATCGCTGCGGACAAGGCGCTTGCCAGAGTCGAAGCTCGCAACAGCGGCAGAAGCGAAAAAGAAATATACGAGAAGCAGGATTTTCTGGAAAAGGTGGTTAAGAATTACCGGAAAATTTTCAGAAGTATGCAGGGTACGGCGGTTAAAATAAACGGCCAGTTACCTATAGATGAAATATCCGAAAAAATATATAAAACGGTCATTGCAGAATTGCAGACCTGAAACGGGGATAAAAGAATGATAAGCAGAATCAGAGGCATGAACGATATTCTACCGCCCGACAGCATTTTATGGAACCGCATAGAAGCTGCCTTCAGACGCACGGTAGCCCGCTACGGTTTTTATGAAGTAAAAACGCCCATTCTTGAAGAAACCGCACTCTTCACGCGCTCCATCGGCGACGCCACCGAAATTGTCGAAAAAGAAATGTATACTTTCGAAGACAAAGGCGGTCACAGTCTTACGCTGCGCCCCGAAGGCACGGCGTCGATGGTGCGCGCATACATCGAGAACCCGGAAACCGACGGAGATTCAATAGCCCGCTGGTTTTACTTCGGCCCGATGTATCGCTACGAAAGACCGCAGAAAGGCCGTTACCGCGAATTCTACCAGTTCGGAGCCGAAGCCTTCGGCGTGGCTGCGCCTGAGCAGGATGCAGAGATGATGGCGATGGCGGTTCATTTTCTCAACGAGATCGGCATAAAAGACGTAACGCTCAAAATCAATTCGCTGGGCGATAACAGCGACCGCCAGGCTTATAAAGAAAAACTGCTTGAACACCTGCGCGGACGCGAAAGCGAACTGTGCGAAGACTGCAAGCGCCGCATGACTACAAACCCACTGCGGGTGCTGGACTGCAAACAGGAAAACTGCATAGCTGTTGCCGCCGGAGCTCCGCTCATCATCGACAGCCTGGGGCCAGAAGCCGGAGCGCATTTCGAAAAAGTCAAGCATACACTTGACGGTCTGGGCATAAAATACGTGGTCGATCCGCACATCGTGCGCGGCCTCGACTATTACAACCGCAGCGCCTTTGAGTTCATCACAGAAAACCTGGGCGCGCAGAAGGCTGTTGGCGGCGGCGGCAGATACGACGCACTGGTCGAACAGCTTGGCGGCCCGTCAACTCCGGCGGTAGGTTTCGCAATGGGAGTCGAACGACTGATTGCCCTGCTTAAAGATCAGGGCGCACAAAGCCTGCCCAGCTTGGACTTTTTTGTCATTCCCATGGGAGAAGCGGCGCAGGAATATTCAATGAAGCTCGGCGCGCGTCTGCGCAGCGAGGGACTCTCCGGTGAAATTGACTGCTCCGGGCGGCGGCTGAAAAATCTGTTCAAACGCGCCGAACGCATCGGAGCCCGTTACACAATCATCATCGGAGATCAGGAACTGGCCGAAGGCGCAGCCAATGTCAAAAACATGGAAAGCAAAGAGCAGCAACGTATCGCCCTGGACGATATCGGCCGCAGCACGCTCAAATAGGTCAGTAATGAACAGAGCGATTGTGCCAATTGCAATAGCGTTAATGATACTGCTTGCCGGCACGGCACACGCAGAAGAGAAATACTCAAAAGGCAGCCGATTGAAAACAGGAGATACTGTCGAATATTTCGGATTGAAACCTCTTGTTCAATCTGAAGACAAGCCTGAATTCATCAACATAGGCGACTTCGTCGGGCCGGATGCCAAACAGCCATACAAACTGCTGCTAATATCGTTCTTTGCATCGTGGTGCGAGGCATGCAGGCACGAACTGCCGCAGATTGAAAACTACTTTCTCCAGTACAGCGACAAAGGACTGATCGCCTTTTATATCTGCATCGACACCGATAAAGAAGGCACAGACAAGTCGCGCCAATTCATCCGCGACAACAAGTTCAGAGCCCGCACATTGCACGACTCCTACAACATTGTCGCCCGCCGGTATTTTTATGACGAATTCGTTCTGCCCGCTTCCTATCTGGTCGGCAGCAACGGCAGAGTGCTGGCGGTATTAAGCGGCGGCGGCGATACCGACATGAAAGCGCTGGGATACGAACTGGACAGATTTCTCAATAAAGTCCGCGCAGATAGCTCACCTGCAAAAACCGATCAAGTCTTAAAAGAAAAATAGACGCGGCGCGTAAAATATCGGAAAATAACAGACAAACGGATAGCAATATTCAACAGGGAGGACTACATGAAGAAATCCATAATTATGTCTGCTCTTGCGGTAATGCTCCTGTTTGCCTTTTCCGCACTGGCACAGAATACACCGGTGCCTGCGACAGCAAAGCAGCCCGAACTTCCCAGGCTGGCGGTTAACGAAATTTCCGGCAAAGGCGTAGATGCAGACACTTGCAGCACGCTGACCGAAATTCTCTGCACCGAACTTGCCGCCGCCGGCAAGTACAGCGTCATGTGTGCAGGTGATCTGAAATCCATTATTGCCGCTTCACAGCAGGAAGCCATGCTGGGAAGCTGTGATGGAGAAGAATGTTTCGCAAAAATCGGTAAGCTTGCAAATGCGCCTTTTGTGCTGACAGGCAGCATCGGACGGATTCAGAACAGACACATCATAACGCTGAACATCACCGATACCGAAAACAGGAACATCGTAAAACGTATCTCGTATGAGTGCTCTGATGATCTTATCAAGGGCATCAAGAAAGCCGCCGAAGAAATCCTTAAAAAATAAACAGCCCGGCAAAAGCCGGACGCTCTGTCGTCCGAAATCTGCGGGCAAGCGAGTATGTATGATAAACAACAGAAAATCCCTTAGCGATTCTCAAGTGTCAGAATTGCGAAGAATTGTCGGCGAAGACAACGTAAGAACCGGCGATGCGGACTGCTGGGCGCTTTCGCGCGACATGTGGCCCAAAACCGTTTTATGGACGCGCCACGGCAACGCTCCGCACATGCCGGATGCTGTGGTTCTTCCTTCTTCAACAGCCGAAGTCTCAGCTCTGCTCAAGTGGGCGGAAAACGAGCGTGTCGCCGTGACACCATATGGCGCCGGCTCCGGCGTTTGCGGTGGAGGAGTTCCGCTTGCAGGCGGAATCGTCATCGACATGAAACGCATGAACCGTCTGCTTAAAATTGACCGTGACAACATGTGCATAGATGTCGAACCGGGCATTTACGGTGAACGCCTGGAACGAATGCTGAATTCTCAGGGGCTAACACACGGTCATTTCCCGTCATCCATCTATTGTTCATCGGTCGGCGGTTATGTGGCGGCACGTTCTGCCGGTCAGGCATCAAGCCGTTACGGAAAAATGGAAGACATGCTTATCGGCATGGAGATAGTGCTGCCAGGCGGAGAAATCATCGAAACTTCGGCGCTGCCGTCTTCTACGGCAAGGCCCGAGCTCAACCAGATTTTCCTCGGCTCCGAGGGTACGCTGGGTATCATAACCCGCGTGCGCATGCGTATACATACGCTGGCAACTGAGCGTCGCTATCTGGCGTATCATTTTCCGGGCGTCAAAGCCGGGCTCGACGCCATGCGCCACATCATGCAGAGCGGACTGCAACCGGCGGTGCTGCGCCTGTACGACGAATTCGACACCATAATAGCAGGAACTCACGGAGCGCCGGGACCACAGGAAGAGACGGCCATTGTAGAACAGCGCAGCCGCTTCGAAATAATGATGGACGATCTTTTCAGTTACATGAAAAAAAGTTCGCTCAAGTCGGTGCTCAAGCATCCGTCACTGCTGAATTCCGCCATACGCCGCCTGCCTGCGAAGTGTCTGCTGGTTATCGTCTGTGAAGGCGACAAAGTTCAGGCGGAGCGCGAAGCCCGTCTGATTGCCGGAATCTGCCGTCCTCTGGCGATGACCGACCTTGGAGAAGGTCCGGCACGTTACTGGGAAAAACACCGCTATAAAATTTCATACAAGCAGTCTAAAGTTTTCGACGCCGGAGCCTGGGTCGATACGATGGAAGTCGCCGTAAAATGGAGCGAGGTCGAAAAGCTTTATCAGGCAGTGCGGCGCGCCGTTCACAAAAAAGTATTCATTATGGCGCATTTCTCGCACGCCTATGTTGACGGCTGCTGCATTTACTTCAGCTTCTCGCGTGCATCCGCCGGACCAGACGCGGAACTTGCCGACTACGACGACACATGGCGCACAGCCTTGCGTACCGTGCATGAAAACGGCGGGACAATTACCCATCATCACGGTGTGGGCTGCAACAAAGCTCCATTCATGCCGGACGAATACGGTGCCTTGAAAAACATGTACGTAAAAATCAAAAACGAGCTTGATCCGCACGGAATAATGAATCCCGGAAAACTGCTGCCCGACAGCGGCATGGCAAAGGAGTTCCGCCCATGAAGATCGACGGATACTCGCTGCTGGCGACAGTTAACTGCGCAGAAAAACCGTCCGCAATCGAAGGTGAGCTGCGTAAGTCCGCCTTTACATTCGGACTTGGGATAATTGAAAACGAATATGCGCTTAAAGACTACCTGCACGGAGAAGCGCTTCTCGACCCATACATTTCAGGTGCAGACGCAGCAGGCCTCTGTGCCTCGATAACGGTTCGTCTGCCGGATGGAAGGACACAGAAAAGCGTCGAAACGCCACGCTCCGCCGCAGGGCCGGATTTGCGTTTTCTGATTCTTGGTTCAGGGTTCAATGGTGGAACAATAGAAGAATGCGCACTGAGAATCAGGCATCTGCCCGAAAAACACATGGCGGCAACATATATTGCAAAAGACCTGAAAACAGCCATCGACACATTGCGCATCCGAGTTCAGAATTTTAACGCACCTGCATGGCTGCGTCTGACACTGCCGGGCGATTCCGAGCAGGCCCGCCTGAGTTTCGGCTTTGAAGGTGCATCACAGCTCTGCGAAGGGCATTTTGAAGACTTCTGCAAGGCATGCTCTGCCGGCGGCTTGAGCAGAGCACAGGCACCCGCCGGATACCCAGACGGAGAGCATAACGTAATCGGTGCGCCGCCTCTTTTCGATTCGACCGATGCGACACATCGGGCCGAGTTTCAGCTCAGCTTGGCGCTGTCGTGGAAGAACTGCGCCGGGTTCATGCTTGAAGCCGGACGACGCAGCGCCGGAATATATTATCAGCAAAGCGTTCTCTGTAAGGCTTTTCACCATGCTGCAATAATAAGTATGCACGCATATTCCAGCGGCATGCGCGGCTGGGTGTCTGACGAAGCCCGCGAACTGTGCGGGCTGGCGCAGAAATACAGCGGACGAGTGCTGGAACTGATTGATCTCGGCGGAGGCAATCCCGATCTGAAAAAATTCATTCCGTCCGATCCGCTGTTCGAGAGAATACGGAGGGCGATATGATATACATCGACAAATACGAAAAGGCGCTGGAATACTGTACCGCCTGCCCCAAGCTGTGCCATTTTGCCTGCCCTGCCTCTCATGCCGCAGCACGCGAAGCCGTCACACCGTGGGGCAAAATGTCCATTCTTAACCTGCTGAGAAAAGGCCGGCTCGAACTTACCTTCGAAAACGCCGAGCCGATTCACAACTGCCTGGCATGCGGACTCTGCACGGTTTTCTGCGAACATCACATAGACGTGGGATTGATTCTTACCGAAGGCAGAGCCTGGCTTGAATCGCAGGGAATCACGCATCCCGGCTACGCAGAATTGAAAGAAAACTTTGCCGCGCGCGGACATGCCGCCCGGAGCGATCTTGACACAGTTCTTCGAACAAGTCTGAAGGACGAGCTTTTCAACGCCGAAGCCGAAGTCGTTTTTATTCCCGGAACCCGTGCGCTGGCCGAGCGCCCGCAGGAAGTTGTCGCAGTCTTCAGAATTTTCGAGATTCTGGGGATTGATTTCGTGGCCTGCGCCCCGGCATCACTGTGTTCCGGCCACGAACTGTGGCGGGCCGGACTTTCGGAAAATTTCAAGGCCCACGCATCGGCAGCGGCATCAAAGTTGCTGGAAAAGCGTCTTGTCATCTGTGCCGACTCCGAAGACCTTTTCTGCTTCGATCAGGTATACCCTCAACTCGGCTATCCGCTGGCTGAGCGCTCGCGCCACATCAGTGAATTCCTGTTGCCTTATCTGGAGAATCGCGGCGGACTGAAGCGCTGCGATCTTTCGCGAGTGGAGCAGGAATCTTCTTATCTCACCCGACATCTGGGCAGGGCTTCGGCATCAAGGCGCATACTTGCAATGATCTTCAACGGTGAAGCTAAAGAAAGCGGATACGACGCTGCTGCGGTGTATCCCTGCGGAAACGAAGCAGCCTTTGCTTTCGCCTGCCCTGAAAATGCCCGTGGAGTTGCGGACGAACGCATGCGGCAAATCAGACTCGCTGCAGCAGAAAGCATAGTCGCAACCGACGCGGCATCGGCGGCAGCTCTTGACGGATTCAAACTCAGCGGTGAAACCGGACCGCAGACCCTCATTGAAATTCTCTACCGGTCATTAGAGGATTCAGATGTCAGACAACCTTAAAACGCTTGTAATCGTCAATCCGAACTCGGCCAACGGCAGCACCGGCAAAA
>JAKQSH010000218.1 GCA_029570245.1 Deltaproteobacteria bacterium
CGCAATCCCTGCGCCGGTTCGTTTTTTCAGAACGTCGATCCCGAACCGGGCAGCGAGCGCCGCAGCGCCGCCGGTTATCTTCTGGAGCAGGCCGGAGCCAAACAGATGCAGGTCGGCGGAGCAAAAGTATATTCGAAGCACGCCAACATAATAGTTGCCGACAAAGGCTGCCGCAGTCAGGACGTAATAAAGCTGGCCGTCGAACTGCGCGAGGCCGTTAAAAAAATGTTCGGAATCGAATTGCTGCGCGAAGTGGAAATATGGCCCGAAAAGGCCGGAACCAGACTGCCGAAATTCAAAAACCCCTGAGCCGCCTCAGTTTTCGCCTTCGACGATTTTTATTTCGTCTTCCGTCAGGTCGTAAAGCTCGTAAACCAGGCGGTCAATCTGCGCGTCGGTGGCGTCGATCCGGCGCGCCAGACGTTTCTTTTCGTCGTCGGTTCTGGCGGCGTCATGCTGCTTGTGCAGGTCGATCATGGCCGTCACCAGCTCGACCATGCGCTCGTGGCGCGCGCGGTCTTTTTTATCGCTGAAGTCTATCGGGCGGATGGGGAGCTGGATGATGTATATTATTTTCAGTCGGTAAAATCCACCTTGTACTTTGTCACAAATACTCTGAAGAAGGAATTTCACCACTTTCGAACAGAGAATTCCAAGAAGATATTTATCTTCGCTGATGATAAGCTGATTATTGTCATTGCCGTAATAATGCTGAGTATCCAAAGCAAAAGCCGATACTTCAGCACTTATTCCCGGCCACAGAATCTTCGCCTTCTCAAACTCCTGGTAGTAGTCGATAGTGTCCTGTATTTCATACCATTCATAAGCGCCTGGTTTGCGGCCTTCCCATTTTTCGCCTTTCCAGTTCTTCGGCTTTGGCGTAAGTTGTTTTTTATACCGAAGCAGGTGTTTTTCAATAGCCGGGTAATCTTTAATCTGTACGCCGCGCCGCGTAAAAATAAGATATCTTTCGCTCTTCGGCGTCTGGTAGCGTTTTATATCGCGGCCTACTAAAAACGGTTTTATAAGTTCCGCGCTTTTGGGGTCTTCGGCAATAAGGGCGGCGCGCGTGGCGGCGTCGATAACGAAGGCTTCGTTAAGGCCGGTTTTTATTCCGTAATAAATTTTCCCCTGCACATAGTCGCCCAGCGGCACGCCGGAACCTTTGAGTTTTTCAAGCAGCGCCTGCGAAGCTTCGTCGCTTAAGGACCAGCCGGAATCATCAAGCGCGGTCTGACGTACCGTATGATGATTGGCCTGAACATATTCTTCAAGGCAGGTTTCAGCCAGTGTGTCGGCCTGCGTGACTTCAAAAGTTTCATCCGGCGGCGTGCTGGAAAGGAAAAGCAGACATGGATAAGTCGTAACTCTGGGGCCGAAAACCGGCAGATCGCCGAAATCGACAACGGCTTCGACGTTTACTGTTTTAAGCCAGCGTCGCAAAGCCTGGCCGTAATTGGCGCGCATCCATTTGTTGGCTACTATGTAACCGAACTTGCCGCCTTCTTTAAGCAGTCCGTATCCGCGCTCTATAAAATACACATACAAATCCGCTACGCCATGATAAGACTTGTAGCCGGTCTTGAAATAATCCTTGAAGTTGCCAAGCAATTCCTGCCGCACATACGGCGGGTTTCCGATAACCGCGTCAAATCCGCCGCGTTTCATTATCGGCGCGAACTCCTTCTGCCAGTCGAAGGCGTTTATGCGGTACTGCTCTTCTTCGTCCAGAAATCCGAGCTGCTGACCGGCGTAGAAATCGCTGCCGATAAGCGAATTGCCGCACTTTATATTTCCGCCCAGATCGGGCAGAGCGCGCTTCTTGAAAAGCTCGAACTGCTTTTTAAGGGTCTGCTCGTTCTCGCCTTCCAGCACCTTAAGCAGCAGCGAAAGCTTCGTCACTTCCACGGCCTGCTGGTCGATATCCACGCCGTAAATGTTGTTAAGCAGAATGCGCTTTTTCTCTTCCGTCACCAGACGCCATTCACCGCTGGCAGCCTGATAAATGTATTTGCGGTGCGCTTTGGAACCGCTGTTGACATAGTAATCCCGATGCCAGTTCAGCAGATGCTGATAAGCCCCCAGAAGAAACGAGCCCGAACCGCAGGCCGGGTCAAGTATGCGCAACTCGGCGGCTTCTGCGGGCGTTTTTCCATCGAGCAAGCGCCCCAGCGTTTCTTTTACGATGTAATCGACTATGTAGGTGGGCGTGTAATAAACGCCGCCCGCCTTGCGCACTTCTTCCTTCTGCTCGACCTTCGCCTGATGCCCGGCGGTCAGTCGAATGACGTTGCCCAGGAAGCGCTCGTAAACCTGCCCCAGAATTTCGGCGGGCAGCACCGAAAATTCGTATGGCGAATCGGGGTAGTAGAGCCGCCTGAAAATGTCTTTCAGCGTCCTGTCGTCCACGTCGAGCGCAGGCGTAAGCTTGTCGGGGCTGCTGCTCTGGCCTTTTTCGTCCGAAAAATGGAAAAGCCCGCTGTTGTATTTCTGATCGGCCTGCGCAAAAACCCGCAGCAGGCGCTGATACACGCCCGCGCCGCCGGATGCCAGCGTCTTCAACTGCCCGTAAGGCTCCATGCCGCGATCTTCGGCTATGCGCAGAAAAACCAGCCGGTCAACAATAAGCTGCACGGCGGTGTTAAGCTCGCGCGAGGAAAGCTCTTTGTTGCGCCGGGCAATGCAGACCGCCAGATTTTCGCGCCACAACTCGATTTCCTTCAGGAATTCGTCGTCAACTTCAGTTGTGCCGCGCTTGCCCCTGCTGCTTTCACCGTATTTGTCGAAAGCGCCTTTCAGCACCGCCTCGCGCGAAAAAATGGCGGCGATTTCATCCCAGCGCGTCAGGTAATCTTTGTAGGTGAAATACAAAATGCGGGCCGTCCTGGCCGTGTCGTTTGCATTGGGCTTGACGCGCCCGTCGTAAACGGCCAACTCTTCGAAATCTGTCAGAATGCACAGCGGATGCTTGGCTGTCCAGGCGTAACGGCGCACCTGCCGCGCCGGATCCGGATCGGATTCGAGCGAGACTGAAGGCTTTTTGGCCTCAAGGTAAAACTTGCGCGTTCCGCCTATGCAGAAGGCATAATCCGGCGCTTTCGTCCGGCCTTTTATCACAATTGCATCCTCGTGAATAACGTCCTTGTAAGCGTCGGCATAACCGCGCGAGTTGTCGATATCCCAGCCGAGCGCCTTAAACAGCGGGTCGATGAACTCCCGGCGGGTTTCGGTTTCGTTATAGCTCTGAGAACGATACTCGGACAGGTTGCGCTCGAAACGCTCTACCAGATCGCGGACGGAATCGGGAGCAGACATGCAGACCTCACAGGATTAAAGACTTATAACGCTGAAACTGAGGCATTTTAGCACAAACCGGCATAAAATAACAAAGTGCGGGCGGCGTCAAATCCCAGTTGTACGCAACAGTTGTTTAACGGCAATTTATCCGGCCTGCTACTTCACATCCTTTGTAATTCTGTACGAAATGCGCATAAGGCGCACGGTGTTGCCGACTGCGAACGCCATAACCACCGCCAGTCCCGGCCAGATGCTCCACAGCGGCAGCCGGTCGTCTGCGCCGGTCGCCACCTGCATCATGCCGACCGCTATAAGCAGAAACAGCAGATTCACCGCCGCCGCCGTCGAATAGAAAAGCGCATCAAGCGCCGTAAAAAACGGCGTCCGTTCTTCCGGCGTGAGCTTGAGAAATTTTTCCTTGTTGGGAACATTTATGGAACGCGGGTTTTTTCTGCCCGCCCGACTTAAAAGACTTAGTACATACATAAGAAGCGTCAGTGCCGGCGGAGCCATGAAAATCAGCAGATACTCGCCGCTGCTGCGCGAAGTCCAGCGGTCCGGCACACCGTCGATGCCGAAATGCACCGGAATCATTTCCGGCAGGCGCTCAC
>JAKQSH010000256.1 GCA_029570245.1 Deltaproteobacteria bacterium
ACCAAGGCTCTGCCGCAGTGTTTCAATATCGTCTTCAGGACTTGAGCCGGGAAGCCCCTGCATAAGTTGCCAGACGACCTGAATTCCACACTCTTTGAGGATTTCTGCAGCCGAAAAAGGACACAGTGCATCATGCCCGCGATTTACCAGGCTCAATACTTTTTCATTGAGCGATTGAACGCCCATTTCCACTATGCGCACGCCGTTTTCAAACATTTCAACGGCGAGATCGCGGCTGATGTTGTCTGGACGAGTTGACACTCTGATGTAATTCAGGCTACCGTCCTCAATAAAAGGGCGGACGCTGGAATAAAGTTCCCTGCGTCGTTCTGCTGGAAGGGCCGTAAAGCTGCCGCCAAAGAATGCAGCTTCGCACTGCCGACCGACTGGACGACACAAAAGACTTTTCTTCAGCAACTCTGAAATTTGAGATGCTTCAGTGATTATTTCTTCCTGTGCGATTTCCTGGCGACAGTATGCACAACGTCCCGGACAGCCTTCCATCCGCAGAAAGAATGGAATTATGAAAGGTGCGCTCACTCTCCGTCCTGTTCGTACAGCAATTTCAGATAGGCTTCACGGGCGGCGGCCTGTTCAGCCATTTTTATGCTGCGGCCTTCGCCGGTCGTGAACAATTCTTCGCCAAGACGGCACTCAACGGTAAATATTGTATCGTGATCAGGGCCTTTCCGATCAACTGTAGCATAATGAGGCCGCCCAAGATGCCGCGAAACGCACATCTCCTGCAGAGTGCTTTTGTAATCGCCGGTCTCAAGCCTTTCGGCATGAAAATACAGGCGTTTATTGAACATGCGGTATACCATTTCCCTCACAGGATCAAGCCCTCCGTCAAGAAAAACCGCGCCCATCACAGCTTCAAGAGCGGATGAGAGCAACGAATCCTTCTCATCGCCGCCGCTTCTCTGCTCACCGACGCCAAGCAGCAGACAGGAACCAAGATGCATGTCGCGGGCCACATCGGCAAGTTCATTCATGTTGACAAGCGCAGCTCTGAGCTTGGTGAGTTTGCCGGATGTGAAATCGGGAAAGGCGCGATAAGCAGCTTCTCCGACCAGCAGATCGAGGACCGCGTCGCCCAGATATTCCAGACGGTCGTTGTCGTCCATCTTCTGCTCGGATTCGTTGGCAAAAGAACTGTGAGTTATTGCCAGTCGCAGAAGGTCTTTACGAGCGAACTCATATTCCAGCCTTTTTTCAAGAAGCTCCATTTTCTGAAGTATTTCAACTTCCGTCATTCATGTCCTCCAATTTTGCCGGTACCCCCATAAGATGCCATGAATTATACAATTTTTCCACTGTTACCCCAATAATTTGATTTTTCGACAAACCCGGAGAATCAACCCATACAGTATGATAATCCCGACTTAATCCGCGTGCAGGGTTTCTGCCGTCGGATGGAGTTTCAATCAACACTTCCACCGTTTTACCTATTGCGGCCAGTGCGGCTTTTTCGCGGCTCCGGCGGGAAAGAGCCCTGAGTTTTGCGGCTCTCTCACGCGCGGTCTGCGGATGCACCTGACCTTCCATTTCGGCGGCCGGTGTATTCTTGCGGGCAGAGTAAGGAAAAACGTGCAGATACTGTATGTCCAGCGATTGTATGAAATTAAAGGTTGATTCGAATTCTTCATCACTTTCCTGTGGAAAGCCGACAATCACATCAGCGCCCCAATACAGGTCTTTGATGACCGAGCGCGAGGCCTCAAGTCTTTCACGGTAGAATTCCGTAGTGTAGCGACGATTCATTCTGGCAAGAACGCTGTTGCAGCCGCTTTGCAGTGCGACATGAAGATGAGGGCAAATGCATTTTGAAGCCGCAACAACTTCAATAAGCTCATCGGTCAAGTCTGGCGGCTCTATCGAACTGATGCGGATACGCGGCAGAAAAGCGGCTTCGTCTATGGCTTTTATAAGACCGGCAAATGAAAGCTTTTCAGGCTCGCTCTGATTCCACTTCCCCTGGGAAATACCGGTTAGAACGACTTCTTTATATCCGCTTTCTGCAAGTTTTTCCAGTCTGCACAGAATTGTTTTCAACGGTACACTGCGCGGCTTTCCTCTTGTGTACGGAATTATACAGTAGCTGCAATAATTGTCGCAGCCGTCCTGTATTTTCAGAAAAGGACGGCTTCTATCCTCAAAACGGGCAAGGTTGAAGTGATTTTCATCCTCAAACTGCAAATCAACTCCTGCCATTTCGTACAATTCAGCAAGCAACGCGTCGGTTGAAACGTCCTCCATCACACGGGTCAACCCTTCGATCTTTCGCAGTTCTTCCGCACCGACAGTCGGATAGCATCCGGCGGCGATAACAGCAGCATCAGGATTGCGTTTGTGCGCCTGATATATAAACTGGCGAGACTGGCGGTCAGCCAGGTGTGTTACAGTGCAGGTAAACACAACATAGGCGTCGGCTTCGGATTCGAAAGGGACTTCCTCGAAGACGCCTGCGGGCAGACGATCTCTAACCGTTGCAGCATCATAGCGGTTGGTTTTGCAGCCAAGCGCCGCAAAAGCAACCCTGAAAGGTCTGAATGCGTTTCTCAAAGCGACAGATACTTGCTCTTTTTCAGCGCGAAATCAATCTGCTGCAGCATACGGTTGTCGGTTTCTTTCTCGCGCAGTTCTTTCAGCAGCTCAAATGCCAGACGTGATTTGATTTTCGCCAGAGCCTCAACATAGAACTCGCGGGCCAGACGGTTTGATTCTTTAAAATAATTGTCGCGGAATGCCTGAATGGCGGCGGTGCTGCCCAGTTCCCCCAGAGCCTTGGCCGAAGCCTGACGCACAACGGGAGCCGGATCGTGCAGACCATGTTCGATTATGAACGGCACGGTTTCAGCAGGCTCCTGGAAATCCTGAAGAACTTCGATGATACTTTTGCGAACGAATTCGCTGGCTGCATCTGGGGAAACATAAAGTTTTTCGAGATCGGAAATGGTCTGATCGTCTTTTACATTTCGGAAATATTCAAGAATGGCCACCTGACGCGGCAGGAAGTTTCCATCCTGCAGAAGATCAAGCAGAAGCAGATAAAGGCTCGTATCGGAATAGTCCTTGAAAACATCAAGTATCAGCTTGAAGGTTTCGACTTTGTTTTTAAGCAGTTCCCGTTCGAGAATGTCGAGAGACTTGTCCCCTTCGAACTCAACAATAGCGCGAATTACAGCCGTTTTCGGAGGTTCGGCTTTTATTACCGGCGCAGCTTCGCAGGTTTCGACTTCGTCGATTGATTTCGAGTCGATCATGCTCTCCAGGAAATCGAGTCCTTCAGGAGCCTGAAGGTTAGACAGAGCCATGGCGGCTTTTGACTGAATAAGCAGTGACGGATCGTTCCGCACAAGGTCGATAAGCTTGGGAACAAGCCTTCCACGAATAGTCGCAGGGGCAGCGGTTTCTGCTGCAGCCGCAGAATTTTTGCCCTTTGGTGCCGCCGGGTCTGCGGTACCGGCGGGTTCCGGCGCCTCCATCAGTGCCTGATGCAGCAGAGTTTCAAGAGTCAGGCAACGGGCATTAACATCACCTCTTTCAAGAAGGCTGAAAAGCAGATCGGGATTGGAGTAATTCGGCTGAAGATCAATCAGCATCTGAAGATATGTGGCAGCCATTGCGCTGTTGCCGGCACTGACTTCTTTTTCAAGCATCTCCACCAGCTGCCCGGAAAATACCGGGTCAACGGCACGGCGGTTGATTTTTGCGGTCAGATTTTCGAGGTAAGTTGTGAAAAACTTGAAATCAAGCGTGTGTTTGTATTTTGGATATTCTCTCGGCGCAATGATTGAAATGTCGATTCTGCCGTTGTTGATGGGGATAATCACAGAACCCGGAACCGGCTTGAATGGTACGGTGCTTATCATGGTGTGAGACAGGAAAAAGAAATAGTCGTTGCCTTTTACAAAGAAGCTCTCTGCGTCTTTTCCTCTGAGCATCGGAACCAGTTCGAAATTGGAAACTCTGATCTGGCCTTTTATATCGCCCTTGTATGTTTTATTGATGCTGGCCAGTAGAGTTGTCTTTCCCTGCATGCTTACTGCCGATGCAAAAACTATGTTGCGCGACTCTTCCACCAGCGACCTGAAAGTGTATCTTTCGTCTTCCTGGGCAGAAGCGACAGCGTAAGGCATAAGAATGACTGATAAAAACAGAACAACTGCAATTTTACCGATTCGAAGCATAAGCTTGCCCCTCTTTTACAATTCCAGCGTTTTCGCACACCTGTTTCAACTGGATAAAGTATATAAACATTATCTAAAAAAGCAAGGCTTAGCCTTGTAAATCAGGGGATTTATTTGAAAGAGACTGTGTAGTAATTACGCCGGAACTGACACCTGGAGTAGAAATGCTTTTAGAATTCCCAGCTTATGTCGAGATCGGCTTTGAGCTCCCACATTGATTCCGGGTTGGGGAAATAAAGCTTCGAGGCCTGCAGAGTTTTTCTGATGCCGAACTGGAAAGCCAGCAACTGTATCGGACGCAGGCGGGCCAGTGCCTGAAACATGCTGTAATCGGGCATTTTGAATATGTTTTCGTATGACGAAAAATTAGTTACCATATAGGTGGCGTTCATTATGAAATACTTGGTTGCAGGCACTTCCAGATGGAAAAGAAAGTCCGCATTGTCGTCGCCGCTGGCATCACCAAGTGCAACCGTAAGACCAAGGTAGTCAAGAAGAGCATAACTCAGTTCGAGATAACCGCCGAAATGATTCCAATCGCTGCTGCGTTCGGAAAATTCGTTATATTTAGTTTTAATCTTATAATCGACAGCTTTTGTGTTTATCGGAGTCCGGCCCTGAGATATCCATTTATATTTGA
>JAKQSH010000249.1 GCA_029570245.1 Deltaproteobacteria bacterium
GGCAACGTCCGCGAGTTGAAGTGGCTCGTCTGCTCCGCCGTGGCCCGCCACGCAGTGCGCCGGAGCAGCCACCCGGCGCTCCTTCTCCACGATCTGCCCAGGCACTTCGCCGCCGGGGCCGCGCCCGCTACCGAGACGGAAGCGCCGCGAGCAATCACTCCGGCTGCTCCTGAAACCACGCCGACATCGCAGAACATCGCGCCGCGCCCGTACCAGTACCGTGACATGGCCGACCTGATCCTTCAGGTTCTTTCGACGGAACGCTGCATGACCATTCCACAGATCGCCCGAAAGGTCGGACGATCCAAAGACGCAATCCGTCGCAGTGTTGCGCGCTTGGAGAGAAACGGGAAGCTCCAAGTTGTCCGGCAACCCGGTCCGAGTGGAGTTGAAGTTCGGGTGATGACTTAAGAAATAGGAGAGCAAGCTTCCCCCATTTTTTCCTGGGTCTAGCCAAGCGTTTTTAATGTGGAAATGTGGCGCATGACCGATAGGGGAGCAATAGGCGCTCACAAGCGGCGAATTTCGAGCCTTCCAGCCGCAAAAAAAATGTAAAACGCTACCCGGGGCCACTTGAAAGTTAGAGATTCCGCGCAGTTGCAAAACGGACAAGCCGCTTTGTAGACGTTTTACATAAAATCGTCTGGGGCAGGGGTTCATTGCCGCCACGAGCATTATGCGTGCCGGATAAGTAACCGAAACCATGGATCGTGTAATGTTGACCTGCTTGTCTTCCATCGGCTGTCGCATGACTTCAAGCACGTTGCGCTTGAATTCTGGCAACTCGTCCAAAAACAGGACCCCGTTGTGCGCCAGCGAAATTTCACCCGGTTTGGGGACTGTGCCTCCGCCTATAAGACCCACATCCGAAATTGTATGGTGCGGTGCCCTGAACGGTCTTTCCGATATGAGGGAATCTTTTTCTGTAACCAGGCCCATCACACTGTAGACTTTTGTCGTTTCCAGAGCTTCTTCGAAACTCATGCCGGGAAGAATTGTCGAAATGCGGCGGGACAGCATGGTTTTGCCGGAACCCGGCGGGCCGACCATTATTACGTTGTGGCCACCTGCCGCCGCCACTTCCAAAGCGCGTTTGACATGTTCCTGGCCTTTTACATCTGCGAAATCCAGTCCGGCATAATTTGCACTGACCGGCTTTTCAAAATTACCGGCGACGGAGGGTTCAAGTGGAAGATCACCGTTCAGAAACTGTATGGCCTGATCCAGACCTTCTACCCCTATTACGTCAACGCCTTCAACCACTGCCGCTTCGGCCGCATTTTCTCTGGGAAGTATAATGCCTTTCTTCTTCAGGTCGCGGCAGGCAGCCGCCAGCGACAGCGCACCTCTTATCGGGCGCAATTTGCCGTCCAGCGCCAGCTCTCCCAGCACCATATAATCTCTGAATTGCTGATCCGAGACGCCGTTTGCGCAAGCCAGAATGCCCAGCGCTATAGGAAGGTCGAAGGCGGAACCCTCTTTGCGGATATCTGCAGGAGCAAGATTGATTGTTATCCTGCGTGAAGGAATGATGTAACCGGAATTTTTCAGTGCAGTATGTACACGTTCTTTGCTTTCTTTCACCGCTCCGAAAGGCAGTCCAACCAGATTCAGCGCCGGCAAACCCAGCGACAGATCAACTTCAACTTCAACAGGATAGGCGTCTATTCCTAAAAGAGCGCCAGAATGAACACAGGTCTGCATATGTGCACCTCTTCTGCAAATTCACTGTGCCGGGATATGAGCAAAGTACGTGCCAGCTAAAAAAACCAATAATTTCAAATGTCTGCTGTCGCTTGTGAACGGAGAATTTCCGATTATCGGAAAATCAATCCGGGAATTGGACTTCTTTGAAATCTGGACGCTGATTGGCACAGAAATAGAATGGTTGCCGTATGTTGCCGTGATTACTTGTGAATTTGTAATTAATTGTCGATTTGTATCTTGTTATATGTTGATTTCTTACATTTTCTGCCTTGTTTTCGGTATCACGGCACCAATTGTGAATACATTGAGGATATATTCCAAATCTCATGTTTATGGACATTTGAGTGAATTTTAGGTTTACATTCTCATAAAAATACTGCTATTATCACTCCAACGGATTTACGGAAGATGTTTTTGTATAAGGGTGTGAAAAATCATCTTTTGTTCTCTAACTGTTAACTTATTGAAGGAGGGGTAAATGAAAGGAAGAGTGTGTTTATTCGCGCTGCTTCTGATACTGTCGGCTTTCGTGGCTATGGGCTGCGAGGATTCGTCCGGAGACGATCTGCCGCCCGACGGTGACAGCGAGCAATCAGGCGAAGGCGAGGGCGAAGGCGAGGGTGAAGGCGAAGGCGAAGGCGAGGGTGAAGGCGAAGGCGAAGGCGAGGGTGAAGGCGAGGGTGAAGGCGAAGGTGAAGGCGAGGGCGAAGGCGAAGGCGAAGGTGAAGGCGAGGGCGAGGGCGAAGGCGAAGGTGAAGGTGAATGCGAGCATCGCAGCGAAAACCTTCCGTCCAATTATCCCTGTAACCTGGCTGAAGAGTGCGCAGGCGGTCTGTGTCTGGCTCTGAATCCTGGTGCCCAGTGGGTGGTAACATTCTGTTCGGAATCCTGTGTTTCTGACGACGACTGCCCCGAAACGATGGAATGTGCTGATGCCGGTGAAGAACTTGGCAACGTATGTGTTCCCATCGGCGATACTCTGCCCGGTGACGGTTCTCTGACCGCTTACAATCCTTGCAACAACGACGCGGATTGCGACAGCAATCTTTGTCTGGCCATCGGCGGCGCAAAGTTCTGTTCGGCGGACTGTGAAGCCAGCGCGGATGTGTGCGGTGAGTGCGGTGAATGCCTCAACGCTACTTCTGTTGATCTGGGTTATGTCTGTGCTCCAGTCGGAAGTGGCGAGTTCGGTGCAGCATGCGATTATGGTTTTGACTGTGTCGAACGTCTCTGTCTGATCTTCGACGGCAATCCGGGTTTCTGCTCCGAATACTGCAATGTCAGTGTGAGCGATCCCACCGTTTCTTCATGCGATGACGGTTATGTCTGCATTGATCCTGCTGGCGGAGATGATCGTATCTGCTACGATGAAGACACCGTCAATAAGCCTTTCGGCTCCGAGTGCGTAGCTGATTTCCAGTGCGCATCAGGTCTGTGCTATACGATCGGAGAGGACAGCTTCTGTGCTCAGGAATGCGATGGAACCTGTCCGGACGGTTCTGAATGTGTTACTACCGATCCAGTAGCCGTGGACACTCAGATTTATCTGTATGACACCACCGGAGAAAGCGACGGAAGTCCGTTGTTCGACGATGATGATGGTGATGGATATTTCTCATTGATCAATTGTGCGCCAGGATCAGATGACTGCGGGATGATAGCTGACGGAACTTATTATCTTAAGGTTCAGAGCTATTGCTCAGGCGGCTCCTGTTCTGCTGGACCATACTATCTGACCGTTACCGACAACTCCGGTGAGCCGACTCTTACCAGTGAGCTTGATAATGCGGCAAATAATGTCATTGCCGGTGCACAGAGCATGGCGATTCCCGAAACCGTTCTGGCCAGCCTCACTTCGACCAGCACAACGGACATCGACTGGTATTCGTTTACCATTACTGCCTCCCCGGAAAATCCCTGGGCAGGCAAAATCGAGACTCATGCAAAAGAGTTGACTCTGTGCGTTCCCGACCAGTATGTCGGTGTCCTCGAAACATGGAAGACTGTGTTTATGACTGGCAGTGTGTTGATGGCATCGAATGTGTTGACGAACTCTCTGTTTGCACCAAGAGCTGTGCCGACGACACCGCTTGCGCCGAAGACGAAACCTGCATGGACCCGGATGAAGGCGGCGTCATGTATTGCGTTCCCGATGCGCTCATCGGTGCAACCGAAATGGGTGGTGCCTGCACGTACGATTGGGAATGCGACTCAGAATATTGCTTTGCCGACAACGTATACGGCAAGAAATACTGCTCCGATTCCTGTACTCTCGATCCCGACAGCTGCCCCACCGGCATGACCTGCTGGGAATCAATGATTAAAGGGCCAGCTACGGTGTGCCTGCTTAACGGCGACGGTTCTGTCTCTGAGTACAACGAATGCCGCATCGACAGCGAATGCGAAACCGGTGATTGTTATGACGGTGTCTGCCGCACTGCCTGCCCGAACGGCGACAGCGACTGCAGCGTTGTCACTCCGGTCCCCGGTGGCGTCTGCTCTCCGTGCACATGGGAAACCGAAGCCCAGGATTGCTCTGCCGGTAACCTCTGTCTGCAGTATGGTCCGACCGGTGAATTCTTCTGCGGTCAGGACTGCTCTACGTCGTTCAGATGTCCGGCTCATACTTACTGTGCTCAGATCAGCTGGACTGAATACCAGTGCGTTCCGATTACATTCACCTGTCTGGCTGACGGTTGCAACACCGAAATCAACTACTGCACCACTCCGTATCTGTTCGTCGGTGAAACATGCGAAGGCGACTGGGACTGCAGAGACAGTGTTTGTGATGAAGTATGTAAAGTCGCTTGCGATGGTACTACCTGCCCGGCCGGCACGATTTGTGAGTCCGGTTACTGCAACCCCGATCCGACAGTGTATTATCTCGAAAACGAAACCTTCGGCACCGGTACTCATAACGACACCCTCGAAACCGCCGAAGACCTCACTTCGGTAACTCTGCCGGTTCTTGCTAAGTTCATTCAGTGGGGCGAATTCACTCTGGTCAACGATGTCGACTACTTCAAGATTCACGTTGACGAGCCCAAGTTCATCAGCATCTGGACCGAAGCTTTCATGGGTATCCCGGCCGATACCGCCATTACGGTAGAACCGGCTGTCAAGGGCCAGGGCGGCGTCCGCCATGTTGAACTGACCGCTTACGAATTCACTGCCGCCGGTGATTACTACATCAAGGTTATACTCAATGCCTCAGAGCAGAGAGAGCTCTTCTATGTTCTCAGCATGGAAGAGTATTTCCCGATGGAGAACGTTGACTGTGAAACAGCAGCCGTTATCGCTGATGGCGAGAATGTGTACGAAGGTGCTACTTACGGAACCGGAAACGACTATGAAGGTCCGGCTGATTGCGTTGAAGGTTATTCAGGCGGAGCTGGATTCGATGTCGTTTACACCTACACCGTTCCGGTAAATGGTTATATCAGGGCAACAGTCAATGCCGATTTCGATT
>JAKQSH010000255.1 GCA_029570245.1 Deltaproteobacteria bacterium
TGAACTCCGAGTTTTTGACCTTCTGCGGCCAGTTGGGCTTCAAGCGCGCCCATCTCTTCTATTTCAATTACTGCATCCTTGCTGTTTTTGGAAGCAAGGGCGCGATCGACCTTGCCTTTGCTGGAAGCGAAAGCGTCCATAAGCCCTTTCATCGCAAGAGCCTGACTGTCGGCATCACAGGCGCAGCGGTTGGAAACAACCTTGCGCACCAGCTGGCGGGCTCTTTCAAGCTCACCGCCGACAAATATCGTATAAGCCTGCTTCAGACCGGCCTGAACATCCTGCTCGCTGGGCATTTTCTTTAACGGAGTCCGACTTCTGGCCGGAGCCGGAGCGATTGCCGCCGCAGAAACTTCTTCGATTTCTTTTTCCTGGCGGCCTTCCGCCACAAGTTCTTCATCGCCTTCAAAGAAATCGCTCTCTTTCAGCAGCGGCTCAGGGGGAACGAGCAGAGCCTTAACCCACTTTTTACCTTCGCCTGAAGCTCTGAACGGGTCTTTCGATGCCAGACCTATTTTTTTCTGACGTTTCACCTCACCGTCTCTGACGTTTACCACCACATAATCAAACGAATACCGGCTGTCGTCGTTCTTATAAACGGCATTTCCAATCAACACCAGATCGTAATCGGTTCCGCGCATCAGCTTGAGTATACAGTCTTTATCAAAAGCACAGAGTTCAAGGCGCTCAGCGCGCTTGTCTCCGTATGCAGAACGGAAATCATCAATTTTTTCAACAGTAAAAGGTTTGAACGTCTGCAGGCTGGCGGCAAGCTCCGAGTCGATCTGCTCTATCCGGTCAAGATCGGCGCCTTTTCCGGGAACGGTGGGAATAAAAAGAAGTTTTCCCATTCTGTCGGCATGTGCGACAGATGAAACCAGAATTGAAGAAAACAGGAAAATAAACAGAACCGGCAGCTTCTTCATAACAAACGACCTCCAGTTGGATCATATTAATGCCGGCACTTTACCGGCTTTGTTGTCCTTTTTACGGCACGCAAAGCATTCTATCCGAAACACCGACAATACCAAACATCTTTTTCTTCACCGCAAGCGAACAGAATGAGCCGGATCGCACACCTATTTTACAACTCCGGTGTACAGCCCGCGCAGAAGCACAACTCCGTCGGGACTGCGGCTTTCCGATGCGACAACCACAAACTCCAGATCGCCTTTGGCATATATGTTTTCAATGCGTCCGTCAGTAACGATCTGGCTACCCGGTCCTATGACGCTGAAAAATTCGAAGCGTTGCCCGGCATGCAGCAGACGCGAAAAATCCAGGTTCAATTCCGGGTCGCGCAAGGCCACGGAAAACGGTTTCTGATTGAAACATGCAGCATAAGCCGGATGAGCCCTGTTGTCTGGCGCATCAACCGCACGATTGAACATTAGAATAGAATCCTGAGAAGCCGTGAAGCTGAAAGGTCCGTAACATCTTCCGACGAGCTGAACATTCAGCTTCATATTGTGTGCTCCTGCGATGAATTGCGAATAACAGCACCAACTCGAACATTCTTCAGCACCTCGCGTCCGGCGCTGTTGCGGGCGCTTACCGCGAACTCCAGGCGGCCCGGCTCGGTCCGCGCAACAACGTACTTGAACACAACAACTTCGCCGGGAATTACCGGAAATGAAAATCTGAGATCGACATCCCGTATGAAAACACTTTCTCCGCAAAGGAGCATCAGGCCCGAAAGCATGAAGGCCATACTGCACATGCCGTGCAGAACCGCCCCGCCCAGTCCACGCTGAGTCGCAGCTTCGGCATCAAGATGCAGAGGATTGCGGTCGCCGGATGCTTCGGCATAGCGGACAGGGGTTTCCGGGCTGATGAATTTGCAGACGGTATGAGAATGTCCGATTCTGAATTCGAAAGGTTTGTTTTTCATTGCGAAGTTGCTTCCGACAAACTGCATGACAGACGCATTCATTTCTGGACGCGTCGATTCCAGACTCAGAAATCTAGTACCACTGGCTTGAAATAGTCAAATAATAATGCAGGAAAGATTGGTAAAAGAACAGAAATCAACCGTTAACGAAAAGTCTGTCCAGTTCGTCAACCTGCCGGATGGTGTTTTCAAGGCTTTCGCTGTTGTCAATTACGTAATCGGCAACTTCCAGCTTCCGTTCCAGCGGGAACTGCGTTCTTATAAGAGCTTCGGCTTCCCGGATGCTGATTCCTTCTCGGGCGACAAGCCTTTCGACCTGCTGGCGTCTTTCGGTGCTGATTACGATAAGCCCGTCAAGAGTGCGGTATTCGTTGGTTTCAACCAGAAGTGCGGCGTGGTATATGCAGTATTTCATTCCGTCCTTGCGGAATTCTTCTATCTGCTCAAAAGCTTCACGGCGGATTTCGGGGTGAACAATGTCTTCAAGCAGGTGGCGGCGCTGGGCATTTCCGAAAACGATTTCGCGCAGCCGGGCCCGATTGATAGTTCTGTCCGGCAGCAGAATTTCCGTTCCGAACTCCTCTATCACCTTCTCATAAGCCAGACTTCCGGGCACAACTACATCACGAGCCAGCTTGTCTGCGTCGATTGCAGCCGCGCCCCGTTCAACAAACATCGCTGCGATGGTGCTTTTTCCGCTGGCTATGCCACCTGTAAGACCGTAAACCTTCATACCCGGCTTCTCCCCATAGTCGTTGCAGGTTGAGAAAATACGGATGTCAAAGTTCCCCGGAGAAAATCCAGCCATTTCTTAGTTATTTTACCTTATGCCCAGTCAATCGGCAAGTTCGGCTTGCCGTATTTGAAGGATTTCCTCCGTTTCAACGCCAGCGGATTTCATATGGCCAGAAAATAGGACGAGCCATGGACAGTCCTGGCGGCGACATGGTTGCTTCTGAAGAAACGCCCTTATAGACGAAACGAACATTGTTTATGCCACGCAGAGCATAAAATTCACAGGTGTAAGGAGTTTCGCTTTCAGACAATAAGGTGAAATCACCGCAAGGCTCGCCGTTGATTTCGATTGAAAATTGAGGGAATTTTCCGTCGATTTTATTCCCGCGAACCATGACGCCGAACTGGCTCCATCCAGGCAGCATGACGATTTCCAGTTCCGCTCGTCCGCTTTTTTCGAAATCGCCGTTCGCTGTTCCCCGCCAATGCGATGGCTCATACTCCTGCATAAGCCTGCCCTGCATGGAACTGATAAGCTCACGATCATCATTCAGCGCGGCGACGGAAAGGAGGTTGAATACGTAGAGGTAGTTTCCCGGTTCCAGGGAAACGGCCTGATCGAAATAGTCCAGAGCCTCGTAAAACTTTTCCTCACTGTAGGCCGCTTCGCCCATGGCGTTAAGAGCGCCGGCATCGTATGGGCTGCGCTTAAGAGCCAGCGCTGCAACCCGTCTGGATTCTTCAGGCTTTCCGGCATACGCGCATAATGAAGCATAACGCATGAGCAGAGCATGCCTGCGGCTCATTTTGTCGCCGCGATATTCCTCGCCTTCCTTCGGCGCCAGAGACCGGAGAGCATCCATCTGTTCGCGCTCTCCACCATAACGCATCCACAAATCGACAAGCATTTCGTAATCATCCGGCAGGCATGCGTCAAAATCGCGCAATTCATCTCCGCTGTCGATCATGCGCAACGCCAGACGCAGACCATCATTGCGCAGACCGGCTTCCGAAAGCGCGGCAGCCAGACCAACGACATGTCGCCCCGAAAACGGAAACAGCCCGACAAGGCGCGCATAATCCGACACTGCTTCAAGCGGTTTTCCTGCCAGTCTGGCGCTTCTGGCGCGCCACTCCAGAAGCTCTGCAAGACGATTGAAATCACTCAGAACAACTGCTTTTTCAATAAGAGTTCCCGGGGGATAAGTGATTTCGCCGGAAACTGCTCCGCCTTCACAGAAAGTGCGGGGATCGACTTTTTCCAGTTGCAGATATTCGACTGCGTAGGAGCCCAGCCTTACAACTGCAAGCACTCCAAGCGCCAGAACGAAAATCCCCGGCAGCAAAGGTGTTCGTATGGAATTCGCAAAGACCCGGAACTGTACGGAGGCGACTCCAGAGATTCCAAGCAGCAGAGCTGAACTCGAAAGTGCAATTGCATAGTATGGGAGCGTGTCGAATTCACCGGAGAACTGCACAGGCAGCAGGCGTACTCCTTCGGAAGCAGCGATTCCGGCAAAGCCCAGAAGCGGTTCAGATGTTTTCAAGTGCAGCAGATATGGAACAATAAAAAAAACATATACAAGCAAAACCAAAGTCAAACCCGGCACGGCGATTAAGAGCAGACGCGGCATCTGCGGCGGCTCCGGTGCTGAAAAAACCGCCGGAACTCTCTCTGACAATGCGCAAGCCAGAAGAAGAAGCAGCGCCGACAGGCAGATCAGAGCGAACAGATGGTTCTCAGAAAGATAAGCTCTGCCGATTCCGTCATAAGAGAGAAAAAAAATATCCGTCAGAAATAGCCAGAAGAAAACATTCTTGCGATGCGACCTGGTAAACAGCAGACTCAGCCATATTCCCGCGACAACAGCATGTACGACAGCCGTCTGCCATCCTGCAAGCATGGCCGTCGCGGACGTGACGATAAGAGCAGCCCAGGCAAGCAACAACCTGATTCTTTTAATTTTTTGTCCTTCGCCCATAAAAAACCTCATCACACTGAAAACCCATACCATCGGAGTTTTGGAATGCCGCCACAGGAGCCAATCTACCCTGTAAACAAAAAGAATAAAACAGGCCGGACGGCATATCCAATTATTTATGCTTCAGATAGTGAGCGAACACAGGCGCTGGAGCGTGTTAATAAATACACACGGAGAATGCAGAATATTGCCTGTATCTCTTGACCATTGCATAAACACGGAGGAAAATTCAAAATGCAGGCAGGAAATAAGGCCAAAGCTCACCGTTAAGCTTCGCCCTTATCCTGAACAGCGCTTTACGTTCTTTAACAGAATGCCGGTAATGGAAATTCCAGAAACATCTAAGAATTTGCAAAATACAGCAATGGCGGACAATTCAACTCCGAAAATTCGTAATGCTCCAATATCGCTGGAATTTTCATTGACAATGCTTTTTTTTCGAGTAAGGTTGCAATTGTTGAATTCCTGGGAGAAACCAACAATTGCTTGACAATTGTCGAATGGTCGGCTTATATTTCTCCGAAATGGTTGTAAGCCGCTAAGACACAAGGGGTTTTGTTATGAAACTGAACAATGCGAAATCGAGATGGCAACTGCTTTCGGCGCTGTCAGTCCTGTTGCTGACACTGATAATGGCCGCATCCTGCGGTGGCGACGATTCAGGCAGCGATGAAGACGGAGACAACGCTCCGAAAACCTGCATTACGCACGCCGACTGCCCGGAACTTTATTCCTGCTTGGTAGCAGATGGTGTCTGCGGAACCGATCCACAGGCCATTCAGTGCTACGACGTTGCCGACTGCACGGACGGGTACTGCTGCTACATCGCCTCCGACAGCATCGACAACCTCGGAAAATGCGTACCGGATGACGGCAGCGTAAGCTGCGGCGGCGGCACCGATGGCGACAATGCAGACGGAGACAAAGGCGTTCCCGACAGCTGCAAAGAAGATTCAGACTGCAACGACCCCAACTACGTTTGCTGTGATAACAAGTGCGAAGAGCGCAACCGTTATTGCGACAATATCCGCGACTGTCTGAACGGTCAGCGCTGCGAAGACGGCGTCTGCACCGGCGAACCGCAGTGCGGCGAAGAAGACGGCGACGAAGATACTGTCGATCCCGACATCGAAGAAGCGGCAGAAGCAGATCCCGATCCAGACCCGGATAACGTCGGAGGTTGTGAGCGTTCGAGCGACTGCCCAGAAGGCCAGATTTGCGGTCCCGGCGGAGTATGCGGCCCCAGATGCGATGCGGCCGGACAGAGCTGCCCCGCTCCGCAGACCTGCAACCCGAACAACGGCATGTGCGAATGCTGCGAAAACGACTGTGAAGCCGGTCGCTGCTGCAACCGTTCCCAGGGCTTCTGGTACTGCGGTCAGTGCTGCACTCCGCCCTGCCCCACCGGTCAGGCCTGCCAGGCTGGACAGTGTGTAGCTCTCACCTGCCCGGAATGCGATCAGGGCCAGAGCTGCGAAGACAGCAACCCCTGCAAAGTGTGTGTAGACGACGAGCCGGACGGCGACACCGACGGAACCAAGGAAGCCTGCCTGCCGGCAAACAGCGCCTGCCAGGAAGGTGTAGACAACTGCTGCTCAGGCACCTGCATGATGGGCACCTGCCTCTGATCGTTAGCAACTGTTCGAATCGAAACGGCAGACCTCACGGTCTGCCGTTTTTATTTGCGGCGCTGTAAATCCAACAAATATCTTGACTTTGTCAGACATCTGTACTATCAATGATAATGCTTTCAGCGCCGGTAATCAGCTTCGCAACCACGACCGACGTTTTCCCCATATAAGCTGAACTCCCTAAGAATCAAATTTCTGCTGGTTATGGTTGTTGCTGCTGAGACGTCCACGGTTTGTTCCCGTTACTACCGTAGTTCCCGATACCATCCGCATTGAACGCGACTTGGTAGTCTTATGATTAATGTATGCATATGTATGTTGACGAAAGCCGACACAATCCCACACTCTGAACTGATTTCCCTTTTGGGGTTATATGAAGCACTATCCATGAAAGAAAGATCAAACTGATGGCTGATGACAAGGAAAAAAACACTCCCCAGAACTCAGACGATTCCAAGAAACGCCCAACCAGAAGACGCGTAATAGTCCGTAACGACAGTGAAATGCTGCGCAAGAAAAAATCACCGAATTCACTGCGCAACGCAGAGGAAAGCTTCAGAGAGCTTACCAGCGCCGCCAGACCGACTTCTTCAGACAGCGCCCAGCTGCCTTTTGAAGATTTCAACTATGATAGCGACCCAGAAGAACTGTCAGTCGAAGACGCATCCAGAGCCAAATACGGGATTTCGAAGAGCGGCCATAAAATCGACAGAAAACCTGTCCAGCCCGAAATATCCGAAATAATGGAAGATGCCGGGGACGAAGATATTCAGACTCCGCCGGCCAGCACGAATGGAATTATAATCAACCTCAAAGAACTCAAAGAACAGAACATCAAAGAGCTTACTCATCTGGCCGTTCAGGAGCTGGAAATAGAAGGCGCGGCAGGCATGCGCAAACAGGACCTGATTTTCGCTATTCTGCAGCGCCAGAGCGAAAAGAAC
>JAKQSH010000266.1 GCA_029570245.1 Deltaproteobacteria bacterium
TTGATTGTTTCAAATTTATAAATGGCAGTCTTGGGCGATTTCCATTCATCGGCTTTCATTCCGCCTTTTGTGCAGATGCGTTGCAGCCATGTTTCCAGTGTACGCTGGGCTTTTACAAAAACATAAGGCAGGAAGAACGCCGCTCGTCCGTTTGTGTTGCGGACGTAAATTCCGTGTACTCCCGGCTCAAGCTGTTTGCCGATAACTTCCGGGTCTTTCGAGTCGATAAGCGTTTTGGGGCCCAGCAGCGAAAGTTCCACACGGAAATCCTTAATTTCTTCGGGTTGTGGGTTTTTAAAGCGTTTGTCGTTACAGGTGTTTATTACGGCATGTACCACCGAATCCGCGATGTTTTCCTGTTTCGATGCCACGCAACCGCGCCAGTCGCCGTCTTTATATATTGTGGCGAAGACGTTGTTGCTTTTCATCGTCTTCAGTTTTTCGGGCAGATCAAGCGGCTTGTAGGTTTCCTTTTTTGTCACCCACAGATCGAAAGCTTTGCGCGCCACGTCAAGCAGCAGCTTCTTTTCTTCTTCGGTCACGCTTACGGCGACTTCGCCAGGAACGACCTGTGGGAAATCGACTTTCTCTTCCACGACGGATTTGTTTTTTTCCGTTTCAGGTGCGGGCGCCCCGGATTGTCTGCTTTCGCTGCATGCTGCCGAAAGCAGCATTGCGATTGCGAACAGCATTGCCAGACATTCGATTCTTCTGAACATGTCAATCCTCCTGTGGGGGATTAAAGTTTGTAATCCTCTTCATCGAACCATTTGATGATGCGGAAATCGACCGTCAGGCAATGATATGCGAAATCCAGACGGCAGTCGTCTTTATGGAAACTTGACGGTATGCAGCCGCGCGCGCGGGACGGATTCGGCAGATAGTAGGAAGAAACGTCGCGATATTGCAGATTGCGGGTAAAGCGGGCATTGCCCAGCACGACTTTCTGAAGCTTCTTCTGCATGTCTTTGTCGCCGCGCAGTTTCGCGATTTCCCATACGCTGATGAGCCCTTCGCCGTATACTCCGCTGTTCCACGGCGGAGTCATATAGGGCGACTGCGCGTTCATAATTGCGCCCTCGAAATCCTTGTACCACACGTTATCCGGGTAAACTGCGAACCAGTTGTCAACCACCCAGTTAGCCATTTCGTAAGCGAATTCCGCTGCGAAGTCTTCTTTCGTGACTTTCCAGTATTCGCCCATTGCGGTCATTTCCCAGGGAATGTACGCGCCCAGACTGCCTTTGCCGCGCGGATTCTTTTTGTCGTTGAACCATTTGCGGTAGTAGCTGTTGACGGCTTTCTTGACGGTTTCAAGATAACGCTTGTCACCGAAAAGATTATACATGTACACCAACGCCAGATTGGCTTCGCCGGGGTATATGGTGATTTCCTTGTTCTCTTCTTTCTGGCCGGGCTTTGTATAGAAGCTCTTGTAATGGCCGTTTTTCTCCTGCAACACCATGATGAATTCGGCCAGTCCCTTGAGCTGTCTGTCCCATTCGGTCATGCGTTTGTGGCGGTTGAACTGACAGGCCGCCTGCAGAATGACTCCGGCTCCGCCGAGTTTGTATCCGGGATCGTACTTCGGGTGACGGAACATCGCCAGCTTGCCTTCGTATTCGGTAAGCGTCCAGATGTATTCTATGGCTTTCTGGGCTGCGTTAAGAAAACGCTCATCTCCGTAGAGTTCAAAAGCCTGAATGAGCGTCAGCGTCGCCAGTCCGTGACGGATAAGGTTGTACTGGTTTGTCTGATAGCGGTCGGCCACCGCCCAGTACGTATATTTGAACATACCGCTGGCGGGGTCGAAAATCGAAAGCAGCCACTCCGCGCCATCGCGGAAGCCCCGGTCGATTTCTTCTTTTGTCATGGCGGAGTATGGCACATATTCGACTCCACGGAACAGTTTCACCGCTTCTCCGTTGGGCTGTTTTTCCGTATATTCAACGACGCGGAATTTGTACAGTTCGGTGTCTTTTTCTTTCCAGACGTCTTTGTTCGCTATTTTCTGATTTCTCAGCTCCAGCTCTATCATTCTGGTCAGGTCTTCTTCGCGCAGAAGTTTTGATTTGTCGGGCGTAAGAATTACCGTATTTCCATCTTTCAGTGCTATCACCAGGCCGTCCAGCCCGATGTTTATCTGCTGGTTTAGGAAACCACGGTTGTTTTCCGCCAGGTATCCTCTTTCGCGGAAAATCGTGAGTGTCATTCTGGCATGGTTGAGGTATTCCTGAATCGACTCCACATTCATTCCGCCGCCCCAGGCTGCATAACGTTCCGAGGCTTTCTTTATTGCGGCATCAATGGCTTCGGCTACGCTTGAGCCGCGCGCGCGAATGCGACCGATTTCTTTATTGAAGCCTTCTTCCGACGTAAAACGCAGATCAATAACGGTTTCGCCGGGAGTTTTCGCCGCCAGATCGTCTGACAGAGGGTGCTTGTCGGATGATTTGATTAGACTGGCGCGGATGTATGAAAAAACCGCGAAGGCTTTGTCCGGGTCGAAAACATATGCGGAATGCGTCGGTGCGATCAGTGTCATGTCTTCATCGACATAAATCACCGAAAACAGATCAAGCTCGCCGGCGTAGGTGCATTTGTGGTATATGCTGCCGGATTTGCTTTTGTTGCGTGTCGGAAGCGCCAGCAGCGTTACATTGTCGGCTTTCATAGCCTTCAGCAGATCGCTTTCGGATGAGCCGTTAAGAGCCTGAAGCACGTTGGGCAGGCTGGAAGCGTTTTTGGTTGCGAGCCCCTGAAACTCGCCGGAAATTGCTTCGTCAAAGTATAAAATTCCGCTGCCCATCGCCGTTTTTGCTATGGCGGCTGGATTGTGCGGATCGGCTGGATTTTCGCTTTTTTCAGTCTGGCACGCACATGCCATAATCAGTGTCAGAACTGCAGACAAAACCGCTGACAAAAGGCTGCTTTTTCCGTTAACAAGCGCAGTCATGTACACCTCTTTCAAGTGGTGGTTATAAGTTTGACAGACAACGTTTGAAGCGCCTTTGTAGCACACAGGGCCGTATTGTGTCAAACTTGCATATATAAGGTTGAAATCAGACGTTGAAGCGGAAATAATAAACTTCGCCGTCCTGCACGACGTAGTTTTTACCTTCAAGACGCAGAACTCCGGCCTCTTTGCGTTTGTGATCGGAATCGTACCTGATGAAATCCTGCCAGGTGACGACTTCGGCGCGGATGAAGCCGCGTTCGATGTCGGAATGAAT
>JAKQSH010000277.1 GCA_029570245.1 Deltaproteobacteria bacterium
GGAACGACATCGCAATTCAGCCGGGTTTTCTGCCTCTGATGCAGGAATCGACGCTGTATCTGGCGGGATTTTCCGGCGAGAGCCTTTCGCCGGGCACACTGGCAGGCGGCAGCATAAAATTCGCGCTGAAGAAATCGTCAAGTGTCGGGACAATAAGCACGCCTTCAGATCGCAAACGCAGCTTCAGCATAGCGGACAACACGGCGGTTTTCGAAGAAACGACTGAAATCGGAGTTTACAGAACGGAAATCGACGGACAACGGCGTTTTTTTGCGGTCAACTTCGACACGCGGGAATCCGATCTGCGCCAGGAAGAACATTCAAAGATAGAAGCAATATTCGGCAAAGAAGCCGCAGCCTCGGCGCTCTCCGGTTCGCTTCCGCAACAGCGGGAAGAGAAAAACTCTGAAGTGGCCTGGCTTCTGCTGCTTATTTTCGTTGCTGAACTGCTGGTTATCCGCTGGCTGAATTAGGATTTTCTTTTCACTCGAAGCAGCACAAAGGCGATGAGTGCAACAAGCGCAAGCACCGTTACAGCAATGTAAGGCAGATGACCAGAAGCTTTTTCACCCGAAGGCGGCACTGCATTCAGCTTGCCGTTATTGATCGCTTTCACAGGCCCTATGACGGTTGAATATCTGAAAGCCTTGCCCTTCTCTGTTTTGACACGATAGAAAACGGCTTTATCTCCGATTTCATCGGTAAATTCCGCGTTGCGGTCAAGCGGAAGCTCGATTACGTTTTCATAAACGCCGTTAATTGAATCGGAGCGTGTCACCCATATTTTATCCACTTTCGCACGCAACGTCTGAAACTGCTCGGCTGTATACGGTTTTTTCCTGGAACCCCACCGGGAAAATATGCGCATTACACCGCCGGAATCGTCCGGGTTGTCGATGATTCTTACATCCGGCATCGGCAGCGACGGATCAAGCCAGCCGGGTGAAGCGGGATCGTCTTTTACGTTGGCCTGCGGCGGCGGAGGGATAAGAATACCCTGTTGAACTTCGCCGGTCTGGCGCGGAAGATCGGCACTGACTCCGTCTTCTTTCGTATCGACTATCGCAGGCGGAGGCACATTGCTCTGAGCTTCAGCGGAAAGGTGCGGCGCAAACAGCAGCAATAGCGAGAAAAGGAAGAAAACACGTCTGATAATCACTTCGACACCCCGTAAAATATTCAATCTGTCCTGGTCATATGATACCAGACATGAAGTTCAATCCGAAAGCCCGGATATCAATAATAAGAATAAGAAAAATATTGCGGATTGGTTCCGTAATGGTATGATTCCTCAAAACCCTTTTATGCCTTACTTGCGGCCCATTTTGAGTGCTGGGAACAAGGAGTCTGTGGTAAGATGCGAATTGTCAGTATGAAAAGTATAGCAGTAACGATTCTCTTTGCCGTAATCATGCTTGCCGGTTCTCAAATCATGGCCCAGGAAACGGACGAAGCCGCTCCTGCTCCGGCAGAACCGCCGGCGACCGCCGCCCAGCCTGCACCAGCGCCGGCTGCAGAACCGATTCAGCTGCAAACCACGCCAGTCAAAGAAACTGCGCCGGATTCCGGTGAAACCACTGAAACGGATATGACCGCACCGGAAGGCGACAAACCCGCAGAAGGCGAAAATCAGGAGTCCCCCAAACAGAAATCCACCTGGACCTTGGTAGACCGAGTTTCCGTCGGTGTACTGGGAAGCGATCTGGCTGCAGAATACGGCTTCCAGGCCGAATGGTCAGCCCCGCACTTCGGCATTTCGTTTTTCTGGGCGCACCTGCAACCTTACCCGGATGAGACGGATTTCAACTGGGACCTTGGATTCGTATTCCATTATTATCCGCTCGGAAAAGGCCCCGGCAATCTGTATGTCGGCCCCGGATTCTGCCTGGCGCACCTCGAACGAGACAGAGACCCATTTGGCCTTCTTGTTGCAGACCCGATCGCAGTCACAAGCGGACTTACACGTTTTGAAGGCCGTCAGCGTCAGAAGTTCGAACTTATCGGTCCCATCGTCGAAATCGGATACCGACACACTTTCCAGGTTCACAGTGCTTTCGGCATAACGCTCGGCATCAGCGCCACCGGCGGTTATCTTTTCAGCGACCAGGTGCGTTTCTACGACAACAGCGCTTATTTTGTCGTCACTCCGCAGTTCGGATTTTCCTGGTAAACAACAAATGCTCATTCGGAAGGCGGGAGAAATCCCGCCTTTTCTATTACATGAAGCAAATGACATGATGCGTCACATTGACAGACTGACGTTATTAGGATAATCTTCAGCACACGTTTTATACAGACTGAACATTTATCAGGAGGTATTCAGGATGAGAAAATCGGTATTGTTTCTTTTCGTTCTGGCGGTGTTCGCGTTTTCATGCCTCAGCGTATACGCCCAGAGTGCTGACCCGACGCTTGACACGGTAACAAATATGATTCAGAAGGCTCAGCAGAAAATGAACTCCGTAAAAGACTACACCTGCAAATTTTTCAAGCAGGAGTTCTGGCACGGCAAAATGCAACCGCAGGAAATAGCCCTGATGAAGTTCCAGAAGCCGCATTCGGTATACATGAAATGGGTCGGTGAAGAGAAGAAAGGCCAGGAAGTCCTTTTCCGCAGAGGCTGGAACAACAACGAAATAAAAGCCCATGAAGGCGGCTGGCTCAAGAAAATCGTCGTCAATCTCGACCCGAAGGGCAGCATGGCCATGAAGGGCAACCGCCATCCAATCACCGACGCCGGGTTCTCTCATACAATTGAGCTTATCGCCAAAGATATGAAGCTCATAAAAGATCATCCCGACTGGGGCGCAAAAGTAAGCGACAAGGGCGCGCAGACTATCCACGGCGCGGCCAGTCATTGCTTTGAAGCCGAACTTCCGAAGAAACAGCACCCAGAATTTTACGCATACAAAGTTCATATCTGCGTTGACAACAACATCGGGCTGCCGAACAAAGTTCAGATATGGGATTTCGAGAGCGGCCAGGTAAGACTTGTGGAAGACTACAGCTACACCGACATTAAAATAAATCCCGGCCTGACGGAGAAGGATTTCGACCCTGAAAACCCTGAATACGAGTTCTGATCCTTTAATTTGTCTGCAACCAACCGCCCGAACGCAAAAACCGGGCGGTTTTTTTATCTGATTATTTACGAATATAAAAACTACGCACATTGAATTGCTTTTCTATATAATTGCAGTGCGTATGAATACAGCACTCTGTTTTCACCTCCACAGCAGCGGACGGAAGCATTAATGTCGGCATCTGAGCATCGAAGAAAAAAGAAACACCATAAGGTTGGGCAACAGAGAACCGAGATACTCAACAAAAGACTCGGCATTATCCGGCGTTACACTTTTGCAATTCTGGGACTGATAGTTCTTCTGCATGCTTTTGTTTTCTTTGCTTTTTTTCTGAGAGAATCCAGAGACATCGAATTGCAGGCCCTTGAAAGATCGCGGCTTTTCGCCGGAGAGCTGATTGATGCCGTCACCGGAAGTTCAGAACAGACAGGTGAAAACTCAAGCTTTCAGAAACTGAACAGTCTGATCGACATATCCAGATCAGCCGGAAATACGGCTCAGATGCGCTTCCGTTTTGCGGCGGAAGAGCCGCTCAACCCGGAGAACGCCCCGAACAGTTTCGAGTCCGAGGCAATCAGACTTTTCCACGATACCAATAAAAATGAACATTTCGAATTCGTATATGAAGGTGAACAACCTCATATTATGTATACACGCCCTATAATGAGCCGTCAGGAATGCGGAAGCTGCCACGAGGAAAAACGCTTCCGCGCCGGAGAACTGCGTGGAGTTGTGAGCGTCCGTATTCCCATCAGCGATTCGCTGCACCGCTTTTCCGAGAAAAAGCGCTTTTACCTATGGTCCTGCATAACGCTTATTCTGGCTGTTTCTCTGGTGGTTCTGTCTCTGGCACAACAGTTAAGCCGCCAGATAAAAACATCATACGAAATCGAAGAGGAATCCTCTCAGACCGATCCGCTTACCGGCCTGCCGAGCCGGGCATTCATATTGGATAGACTTCGCCAGGAAGCCAGCCGGGCGCTGCGTCACGACACGCCGCTTTCGGCGGTGCTGGTGTCGATAGATCATCTGGGAGCCGTAAACAATCGCCACGGTCAGAAGGCCGGAGACACTGTACTGGTTGAACTGAGTTCACTTGTGATAAAGAGCCTGCGCGACTATGATATGGTTGGCCGTTACGGCGGAGAAGAATATCTGGTGCTGCTGCCCTTTACAAAACTTGAAGCAGCCCGCGATGTGGCCGAGCGTCTGCGTTCCGATATTGAACACCACTCAGTTAACTATAGAGGCAGACAGATAAAAGTCACCGTAAGCGCCGGTGTGGCGCAATGGCGCGGTGAATCTGAAAATATCGACCAGTTGCTGCACCGCATCGGCATGGCACAGTACAACGCACAGGCAAACGGGCGAAACAGAGTGGAAATCGACGACATGGTTTAAATTCGGCAAACCATAGACAAATAAAAACCCCTTTGCAGTGTCTGACCGCAAAGGGGTTTGTTTTATCTGCTTATCCGGGACGACCGGTCTTACCAGTTAAGCTTTGTCGAAGGCATCATGTTCATAAGAGTACGGGTGCGGTCATCGCGTGTAAACTGGCGCGGGCCTTTGCGGTGAGCCACCGGTGACTGCCATCCGCCTTCGCCGTTGTCGGCGGTGCGGCCCGGCAGCTGGAAGTCTTCGGTGTTTTCAGGCGAAGAGCTTTCGGCGCTTTCGAGCATGAATATCGAACCGATAAGATCGAGAGCAACCCACAGCTTGTGGTTGCGTTCGAAGTTCTGACCAGCCAGACCGAAGGTGTAACCAACGCTGATGTTGAATGGAACCGGGAACTTACCTTTAATTACCCAGTCGATTGTACTGAAAGACAGGAAGTTCGACATTTCGAGGGCGGCCTGGTTGGTGCCGAATTCCATGGCGCGGAAATCAGGCGTGAATTCAACACCATTGGCTCCGTATGTCTTGTCGCTTGACCAGTAGTTGTCTTCATATTTCCAGAAGAAATAGAACTCGTTGCCGTAAGTAAGGAAAGGCCACATGCGCCAGTCGAAACCGAAGTAAAGGTCCCAGTTTCCGCCGATGTCTCGATGCATGCGGATTTTGTTATCCCAGGAGCCGATCGGAATAGTGCCGGCTGAATGGCCCATTTCATCCCACGAACGGGAATAAACGCGCTTTTCCTTAACATCCGGCATCTGATCGGTGTAGCCGAAGCTGACGTTGAAGCGCAACGGCTCAATCGGCATGAAGTCGATTCCGTACCAGAAGCCGACATCAAGCTGCTGATCGCCGAAATTGCGGTCAACTATATCGTCGGTGTCTTTGTGACGGCCAGTGGCGGCTTTCATAAAAACGGTAATAGCCTGACGCCACATTTTGGACTGATAGAAGCGGTAACGCCCGCCGAAAATGACATCGCCCAGACCCCAGCGGTCATAGGTGCGGATGGGCTTGTAGCGAAAACGACAGATTGCGGTATTGGCGCGACACGACAGAACTTCGCGGAATTCGTCTGCGTTAAGAACATTGTCGGACACCTTCATACCCAGATTCTGATACATACCGCTTTCGTACTGCGACTGCGAAGCAATTATGAACGGATCGCCGTTGCGGTCACGCACCATGTGCATGTTGCTGTCGAGCAGGTTGAAGTCTATTTTCTGGTAAGCGTGAGTGATGGGCATTATCATCATAAACGCCAGAGAATCGGTAATGCCGTATGCTGCGGTGAACTGTATTTCTTCTCCGTGCGCAGCGTAATCGACATCCAGCCGCCCGATTACGTCATCGGTAGAAAACACGGTGGGGTCGAGGTCCGCGCCGGTGATTGTAATGTTGTAGTCGCCGACAACCGAACGGGTATCGGTGCCGAAATCGCGACCGAAGTTGCTGTTGGCAAAAGAGTAGCCGTATTTCAGGCCCAGAACGAAGATGCCTTCGGGAACGGTCTCAGCCGTATTGGCATAAGCTCCGGCGCTCAAGCCGAATACCAGTATAAACGACAGAACAGCGGCCAGTTTCCTCATCACTTCCTCACGCAACTACAGTTAAAATGGACATCAAATTTGTAGTCGAATGTAGAACCTTAGCGCATTAATGTAAAGAAAAAAACTGCATGCTTACGCTATTGTTTTCAGGAAACTCAAAGCATCTCACACAGCACGACATCTGAAGCAGCCGACTGCTGAAAGTTCTTCAGACTTCATGTCCGGAGCTTAATTCTGTTCTTGAGAAAAAGCCCGAAAACGCGTAATATTTATTAAATAAGTGTGTTTCAGGGTTAATTGGGCAAACTGAAAACAATGCCGGGGCTATGCGATGAGAAAAATATCTGCATTCTCAATTATTTCTGTTCTGTTTTCGGCAATCTTCATCATGGTGGCCTGTGAAGGCGGAAGCGGTTCCGACGGCAGCGGAGACTCCGACATAACAGTTGACGGCGACACCGACACCGACACCGAAGCAGAAAACGACACAGATTTGCAGAGTGAAGCCGACATGGATGAAATACCCGGAGACAGCGATCTGGATGTTGAGGCTTCAGAAGACGACAGTCAGGATGGCGACATCGACGAAGACCACTCCGACAACATCGACGGCCTGGAAGAATCGCCCGACGAAGAAGGCATATCGTATTATCTGATAAGCGAAATTCAGAACCCTGCATCAGAACGCCGTCCCAGAAACGGCGATTATATAGGAATCGAAAATGCCGTAATTTCGCAGGAACCTTTCGGAATTTCATCCGGCGCCTGGAAAGCCGTATTCATCACTACCGAAGAAGGCGGCGACTGGAACGCAATGACCGTCATTTTCAATTCGGAGTCAATAGAATTCGACGTTGAAGAAGGCGACAAGCTGACACTCTTCGGCACTTTCCAGGAATGGTGCGGACCGGAGGATGATTACAGATACTGCAACACAGAACTGGTGCTTGACGATTATTCGCCCGACGGCAGCGCTTCCCTGCCCGATCCTCTGGAAGTGAATTCCACCACAAAAATTTCCAACGGTGGAAGCCTGTCTCAGAAATATCAGGGAGCGCTGGTAAAGCTGCTGGATGTGAAGGTGACCGATATTCTCGAAGAAGACAAAGGCTTCACCGGAGACGGAACACTCCCGGTCAACAAGCTTATTTTCGATTTCGAAACTCCGGCGATGAATACCGAATTCAATTCGATAACCGGATTCCTGTATACGTCCGACAACTCCTTCCGTCTTCTTCCGCGAAATGCTGAGGATTTCGATGCGAAACTGATCTCCGACGGCGACAGTGACGGCGATTTCACTGATTTCGACGAGCACGAAATCAACACTGACGGAGATATTACAGAGAATGAGCCGGAACTTGAAGAAGAAGCAGAAGATGAATGGGACGAAGATGTGATCGACAGTGACCCGGAAGGGGAAGAGACTGAGATTGAAATCGAAGAAGAAGCCGACGAGCCGATAATTCATCCGTATTCAAAAGAAGTCATCATTAGCGAATTTCTATGCAACCCATCTGCCGTAAGTGATATGAGCGGCGAATGGTTCGCGCTGCACAACACAAGTGAAGATACGGCGTTCAATCTTCAGGGATGCAGCATTTCAGATTCAGGCGACAACTGGCACTTCATAGCAGAATCGCTGCCGATCCTTCCCGGAGAAGAAATAGTGCTGGGGCTCAATGCAGACAGCCTCAGCAACGGCGGGGTTGAGATCGACTACGAATACGAAGGAATCATGCTCGACAATGAAGGCGACGCAATACGCCTCATGTGTGACGGCGAAACGGTCGATAACGTTTACTACAGCAACACAAATTTCGATC
>JAKQSH010000265.1 GCA_029570245.1 Deltaproteobacteria bacterium
ACTGGTGGCAGGTTTCCCCTACCATGGAACTGAAAATCCGGTGAAAATAGTAAGTTGAAAACCCGGCGACCTTTGCCGCCTGCTCAAGCGGAATGTCTTTTTCCAGGTTGGCGCTTATGTAGTCCATTACTTTGTTGATTCTGGAGATATAGTATTTGCGGCCTGCATCGGCGTTCGTTTCGTAAATATCCAGTCTCTGTTTCTGCATACAAGAACCTCCACCGGCATTATTGGATGCAAACGATAACAGCAAGGAAAATCTTTTTCAATATCTGGAAGATTCCATTTTATCCTAGTTATGGTTTGAACTAAAAAAACGGCATAGCCAGCCCCAGAAAATCCTTGATTTGCTTCGGATAAGGTTAGTATAGTTTCTCAAAATGCAGGTTTTCTGATCCGCCATAAAGCAAAATCAGATTAAGACTTGGCCTGAGCTTGTTTGTTGACAATAAGTGTATTCGGGAAAAGATGTGTTTTTCACGTCTATTGAAAGGAGTTCCGATGTCGAAGTGTAGTAGACCGCCTGTCTCGCGATGCCTTTCGCTGCTGGTGCTTTTGCTTGTTTTAACACTGCCGGACACTTTGCTGGCCGGTCCTTTCAGGACACTTGGATACGATACTTCCACGCAATCTACAGCCAACAGCAACATCTGCTATGGCGACAGCCTTGGTGTGCTGTACACCAATCCGGCGGTTCTCTCCCGTTTCCCGGACATGGCGGAAATCGGCATTACATTCTGGATGCCGAACATGAACATCAACCTGATGGACAAACCGACAGGTTCGGACGTTCCGATCACCATCTACGCATCTAAAATGGGCAATGACGACTCTCAACAGGACCTGGCCCTGCCGACTATCGAATTGCGCAACAAACGTCGAGACACAAAAGTAAACGATCCGTACGCATACGTCGGATTCGGAACCTCGATGTCGTTCGGCATCAAGGGTTTCAGGTTCGCCAACCTCATGCTCATTCCGATCGACAGCCTTAACGTCGTATCGACGAAGACGCATTACAGCGACGAACTGGAACAGCACGCCAGCAATCAGGTGCATTATATGAGATTCGGAGAGTGGGGGAAAGGCATCGACGGACTGCTCGGCGTTTCCTATTCGCCCATCAAATACATAAGCTTCGGAATATCTCTGAAAATCGGCGTCACGGCTGTTGCAAATGTTGATATTTATGTTCCCGACGCCACGGTGCAGGATTACACCGTAGTAAACAATGGCGCTGATGCGAAACTGGCGCTCAAACCTATCGTCGGAATCCAGGCTGAACCTCTCGACTGGATGTCGCTTGGTCTTACATGGCGTTACTGGTCATACATGAACATGGAAGGCCGCACCAACATGGGATTGTGGCAGTTCCATGAAACCAGCAACGACTACATAGTACCAAAAATAGCAAATCAGAATATCAGCATGGCCATAGATTACGAACCGATGGAGCTTTCCGGCGGCGTCGGATTCAAAACTCACGGGTTCACCACTCAGGCCATGGTTACGTGGGAAATGTGGCATTTCTACCTGGACGATCATCACAAGTCCCCGCAGGACGCTGCCAAGTTCCCCTCTTCTCCTTTCTATGACGATCCAATCGAGAAATTCGGACTGGAAAACAAGTTCAAATTCAAAGACACTGTATCCGTCGCATGGAGCGGACAGTATAAATATTACTCTTCCGAAAAAATCAGCGGTGAAGTCAAAGCCGGTTTCGCTTATTCTCCATCTCCGGTTCCGGCCCAGATAGGCCGCACAAACTACGCCGACTCGGACGTTTTCCTGGGTTCTGTAGGACACAAGCTCGATTTCACACTGTTCGAAAAACATTTCGGCGTCGATGTGGGCCTGCAGTATTGGCAGATGCGCCAGCGCAAGGTATACAAAGACCCCAGCCTTGTAGTGGATGAGTTTGCAGATGACGTGACCACCATCGTTGGCGACATGCCCATGAGTGAAGCGCAGGGGCTGCAGACAAACAACCCCGGCTTTCCCGGATACGAAATGGATGGATGGATCGTTCTGGCCGGCGTTCAGGCCCGTTACGAGTTTTAATCGGGTTTGAAAAGGAGCAACACCATGAAAACAAATAAAATATTCACGGTTCTTTTCGCCGTTGCAACACTTGCGATATTCACCGCATGCACCATGACAGAAGGGGGCGAATTCAAGACCGAAAATCAGGACGAGGCTACGGCGCTCTACGGATACAAAACCTGCACATCATCCGTCGATTGCGGCGTAGGACGTTTCTGCGACGAAACGACAAAGCTGTGCACTTCGGAATGCGCCACCAGCCGCGATTGTTATTTCTATGACGAAGAAGCCATAAAAGCATGGGAAGCACAGAAAGCAGAGGGAATATCCTTCAGCGAAGCCGAACTCCCCGCCCCGTCTTACAAATGCACAGAATGCGGAACATGCATTCCCAACGAACAGGAAAGCGACCCGCGCTGCGTGGCCGAAGTGGAAGCGCTTTGCGAAAGCGATGAAGACTGCACAAAAGACTACGGCGAATCATACGGCTGCAATCAGGATGGTTTCTGCGCGCTGCTGTGTGAAGCCGACCAGGATTGCGATCAGGCCGGAGCTGGACATAAATGCGCCGAAGACGAAGGCCGCAAAATGTGCCAGAAATGGTGCTATGACGATTCATCCTGTGCCTATCACGGTTTCGGATGGAAATGCGAACTGCCGGAGAGCGTAAGCCAAGATGTCGCAAAAGGCGACTGTTCCGGCTCATCCGAGTATTCCGATTGCAGCTACTACTGCGCTGAAGGCTACACCGACAACTACTGCTCGGATGATTCAGTTGTAGGACGCTGTGTCCCGCGCGACACTGAATACAGTATTGACTGGGGCGAATATGTCGATGAAACAGCCGACAATTATAAGTTGGTTGGCGTTTATGGCGCAATTAACGAATCCGCCTTCACCAACTGCGGCTTCCCGCTAATAAACTGTCAGGACAGTACCAATATTCATCACCTGCTTGTCCGTATCCGCCAGGCCGAAGACGGGAAGATTCAGATTCAGGGAAAATACTGCTATCATGTAATGTACAACTTCCGCGTGTCCAGCGAAGAGCCTTCGCATGACGAGACCTTCAAGGATTATTCCTGGATGGAAGTTCCTACAGTTTATACGCTTTCCATTCCCTATCATCATTGGTACGCCACCGTTGACAAGGCCGATGTCGGAGGCATTATCCAGACTGACACATACCTTGAAGTTCGTGGCGCAATGCTCAACGACCCGGCTGCCGATCCGCTACCGACCGCAAAAGACACCGCCGGCTCGTGGGATCAGGACCGCGACGGCAAAATCGGTGTAACCACGTTTATGAACGGCGTCATCGCCGGCGAAATTTACAACGACAACCGCGCCTTCCAGAGCGCGCGTTTCGAAATTGTAAGTATGACCGACGAAAATTGCGTCGGTGAAGCTCCCTGTGTTGACAAGTTAAAAGGTCTGCTGACCAATAAGAACGAATCGCATGTTTTAGGCGCAAGCAAACCCGACTATATGGTTGACGTAACCAATACTCAGTACGTTGACGGCAACCGCTCGTACATGCGCATGGTTCGCATGCCGTTAGACACCACCTGTGAAGACATCAAAGAGATTATCGGTGTGGATAACCGCGACGAGTTGAACTGCGACAGCGATGTCAATAAACGCTATCTGGATGTTAACGACGATAAATCCTGGCTGTGTCACACTCCAACAATGGATGGCCCGGCCAGGATCGAAGACGGAGAGTAGAAGTAACGGAGAAGTAATCTCTCTCAAATAGATTCCCCCGGCTTTCGCCGGGGGAATTTTTGTATGCAACTTATTTTCCAATCCCCTTGCAGGCATCGCAACCGCCCTCTTCCGGCCAGTCGGGGACATCACCTTCATAGAAATTTACGACATCGAAAGGGTCTTCATCTTTATCAACAAGATAATCAAGCGATTGAACCGAGCCACGTAACAGATAGTTGAAAAAGGCGGTGCCATAATAATTGATGCTCTGTTGGGCCTTCAGGTAAGGCACATTCTCCGCTCCGCAGCCGTCGGACAGTGCGTTGGTGGCATCGTCGCCCATACCGAGTTCCTGTGAAACGGAAATCAGGTCCAATCTGCATATGTCGGAAAAGGTGAAATGTCCGCCGCCTACAAGTTCATATATGAACT
>JAKQSH010000315.1 GCA_029570245.1 Deltaproteobacteria bacterium
CATCAAGTATTGATTCCACTCTGGCGGGGAAGAAACGCGCTCCGTCCGGGCTGGCATATACAATGTCACCGGGTTTGAGATTTTTCCGATACGAATCACGGTTGAATTCCATTCCGAAGAGCGGCGCGACATCTTCTTCCGGCGCGCTGAGCATGTTCTGCATGGAGTAGGGAGAAGCATGAACAATGCCGTCTGAAATTCCACCGCAGATTGCACGCACGAAATCCCCGGCAGCGGTTTTCATCAGTACATGCTGATTGGGAAGCACCGGCAGGTTCATTCCGGCAGGAGGGTTAACAGCTCTTATCTGAAGCGAGCCGGAAAGTTCCGAGCGTAGCAGAGCGGCAGAACGCCTGACAAAATTCTTCCGCTGGCCTTCAGACGGAGTTATGAAATCTTCAGGGGGGATGAATATTTCCGACTTATCTTCCAGGAGAGTTACCCGCAGCCGTTCATTTTGGACGGACTCGACCCTGCAAATCCACCAGCGCGAGCCATATTTTGTGCGGCACAAACCGAATTTTCCGGCAGAAATACCGCCGGCGGCAGAACTGATTGGAGCAAGTTCAGACAAATCATAACGGCGCGGCGCTTCGCCGTCCTGCCATTGCACCAGCAATCCTGACGATTCGCTGTCAATCACCCTGCCCTGGCGATACGCGTCTCCGCGCCATGCCACGACATCCGAACCTGCAACAATGTCGGAACTGCCGGAAGGACTGCAGGATAAACACAATAGCAGCAACGCCAGCAGCGGAGAAAATCTGATCACAAGCATTCTGTTAATCACGGCAGAAAACTCAAACGTCGCGACAGTAACCCAGGATGCATTCCTGGCCCCAGTCGCAATCGTCGTCGTTCCGGCAGGAAGCTTCGTCGCCCCAGCAGCGACCAAGCAGACAAAGTCCGTCTTCCCCGCAATCCTCGCTGGATTCACATGGATCACCAGGCGTCGGCACTGTAATACAGGCGCCCAGCACGCAGCGCTGACCGCCGCCGCAATCCGTGTCTTCTTCGCATTCTGCGGTAGTTTCGCCGCCGCCTATACAGAAAGTCAGCAGGCAGGTCTGGCCCTCTTCGCAGTCTTCGTCTTCTTCGCAGCGACCTTCCTCACTGGTGTTGCCGGAATCAACGCAGAAGGTGGCGACGCAGGTCTGATTTTCATCGCAGTCTTCATCGTCTTCGCAGCCGTCAATACCCTCAGGCAGACAGCGCCCGCCATCACAATGCAGGCCGTCCGGGCAGTCGGTGTCTATCATACAGCTGTCGCTGACTTCCGGCAGACAGTAACCGCTCTGACAGCGATAGCCGTCCTCGCAGTCTTCGTCGCCTTCGCATTCGGCGCCGCCATTGCCCGAACCCACACAGAATCCAAGCAGGCAGACATAACCTTCGCCACAGTCTTTTGCAGTCTGGCATGAACCGTCACCGGATACACAGAAACCCGATACACAGGAGCCTTCGTCACAGTCGGAATCTTCATTGCACTGACCACCGTCAACGACACCGCTGGAATCGACACAGGCACCGGAAACACACATGCCCGACTCACAGTCTTCAGCAGTGCGGCAAGTCTGTCCGGTTTGCAGGCCGGGAATCGAAAGACAGCTTCCGGCGATACAGATTCCGCCATCACAGTCTTCGTTGGTGGAACACGACGAAGAGCAGCTCTGATCTTTGTCGCGGCAGACTCCGCCGCAGCACTTCAAACCGTCCGGGTTGGCGCAGTCAAGATCGGTTACACAATAACGCGGAGCACACGAAGATTTCGACTGACACGCGCCCTCTTCCGGGCAGACGACCCCGTAGGTAATACATTCTTCACCGTATGCACAGTCTGCGTCGGAACCGCAGCCGTCACCCAGAGACTGTGAAGCGCCATCGGAAGCCAGAGTGCTGCAGGCAGCACATAGAAGCAGAACGGAGAAAGCCGCAAGAGTCAGAACACCCGCATGATTTGTTTTCATTTCCGGCCTCATCTTATTTTTGCATCTTCAGCAGTGTATTCGAATTCAAAGCGATAGCCGCCGATGGCCGGGTCCGGGAAAACGCCAAGAGTCGTAAGCACCTGTTTAAGAGTGATGCCGCTGTAAATAACGATGTTCTGGGCATCTTCCTCGCTGATTACTCCGGCCAGCGTGCCGGAACCGATGGCGGTGAGGTCTTCGGAATATGTTCCGCGAATGGTGGCGTTTCTGAGCGTCAGAACCATGTCCGGCGGATCAATCGGGATTTCAATTTCCAGGTCTTCCGAATTCGAAAAACGGTTCAGGTTATCGCCATACTGATTGACTTCGACCTGGTAAGCCGACTCGGCATCCGGCGTAAAGGCTTCACCTTCTTTTTCTCCGATGGCGATAATCATGTCATACGGAAAGTTCAGAAGGCCCTCGAACGCAAGTGGAAGCATAAGCAGATTGATCTGGAAAGACGCGATACGGCTGGATATCTGGCTGTTCA
>JAKQSH010000319.1 GCA_029570245.1 Deltaproteobacteria bacterium
GAAAAATATTGCCGAAATTATATTCTTCAGGAGTCACGCTTATTGCAGGGCAGCCACAGTAATTGCTCTCCAGCAGAACCTGAATTACAGGCGCATTATATACATTATATAGGTAGAGACATCAATGCCTCATTAACTGCAAATGCCTGCCGGAAAGACAGGTGTGTAAACTTATCTTTACACCATCAGACGGTCAAATAGGCGGCGAAGCACCGAAAACCACATAATTGAAATAATACCGGCACCTTAGGCCATGCCGACACACATTCTGTTTTTGGCACGCATAATGCTTTTTCATACAAGCGACCTGCAAAGAAGCGACTTGAGCTTTGCGATTGACAAAAAACAGCGTTCGTGAATAAACTTATGGGTAATCAAGGGTTGGAGGAAGAGAAAATGAAAACGAGATCAATATTGACGATGTTGGCGCTCCTGCTTCTCCTAAGCCTGTACGGCTGTCTGGAGACCGGACTGGGTGACGGGACCGACCCCGACGACAATGGAGACCCGGCGCTGGGAGACGTGAATACCAGCGGCTGCAAGGACGGTACAGCCAAAGAGGCCAAACATAATGGTAACGCCTGGGACGAAGATGATGTCGATTACAACGGTGTAATCAAAGCCAAGGTAGGCAAAAACTCCGTAACCATCATGCATCTTGACGCCGTTTATCAGTGCGAAGCCGAAATCATTTACATGCTGGAGGCCAGCGGCTCCAATCTCATTCTCACCGAAGTCGATTCTTCCGATGTTCAGACTTACTGTACCTGCGCCTTCGATCTCTCGGTTGACATTCTCAATCTGACAGAAGGCCGCGAATATCATGCCGAAGTCTGGAACGCCGACAAGACGGTCATGTTCGGCTCCGTTGATTTCATTCCCGGCGACTGCAGCGAATATGAAGAATGCACCAGCGACGACGACTGCTGGCGGATAATGGAAGAACAGGGCCTTGCGATTCCCGACTGTGAAGGATATTTCGCCTGTGTAGAAGGCGCATGCGAATGGATTTGCCAGGAATGGCCGACTTACTGCCACAGTGACGCCGACTGCCCGGAAGGCTATTACTGCTCTTGGGAATACGAAGAAAAATGCTGGATAGACGAGAACGGCGAAGAGTTCTGCGAGCCCGGCATGCCCGGCGACGGCAACGGCATCTGCCGTCCCATGAACAACTGGGAATGCAACAGCGATTACGACTGCCCCGAAGGCTACTACTGCAATTTCGTGTACGGAGCAGTAGAAGGCGATGAAGGTTATAAAGATTGCTGGACCAATCCCGACGGCACCGAAGAATGCAACGACGAACCCATGCCGCCCGCCTACGGCTACTGTGAACCGCGTTCCTACGAATGCTACAGCGACGCAGACTGCCCGAACGGATATTTCTGCAATTACGTCGCCTGGGACGCTGACGGCAGCTACCCCGAAGACTGCTGGGTAAATGAAGACGGCAGCGAAGAATGCGGCGGCGTCATGCCCCCATCCTACGGCTACTGCGAACCGATTCAGACCGGTGAATGCGAAAGCAACGAGGATTGTCCCGAAGGTTACTATTGTGCCTGGTATGACTACGGTTACCCGGAAAACGAAGACTGCTGGACGGATGACGCCGGCAACACCGACTGCGGAGGATACTACGGTTATTGCCAGCCCATCGAAAACCAGGAATGCTATGCGGCTGAAGACTGCTACGCCATGTACGGCGAACCGAACATCGAATGCGAAGGCGCCCGCTGGAGCTGCGAATACGGTTACTGCAACCAGACCTGCGGCGGCGGCGAATATCAGTGCAACAGCGATTACGACTGCCCGGAAGGTGCCGTATGCGTGTATTACGAAGAATGCAGCGATCCGACCACCGGCGAATGCTACGGCGGTTCCTACTGCGAATATCAGGAATATCCGCTGTATTGCGCAGCCGATGCTGACTGCCCGCAAGGATACTTCTGCGCCTTAGCCGACTGTGCGCCCGATTCGAGCGGCGAATACGGCGATTGCGGCGGAGAACCTTATGGGGTCTGCGTAAGAATCAACGAAGGCGAATGCAGTTACGACAGAGAGTGCTACGAAATGTACGGGGAACCGATTGTTGACTGCATCGGAGCTTACTGGACCTGCGCCAACAATTACTGTGTAGCCGAGTGCGGCGGACAGAACGAATGCAACAGCGACGAGGGCTGTCCTGTCGGAACATTCTGCAGCAACGGTGTTTGTGTAGGCGGCGTCCCCTGTACAGCCGACAACGATTGCGCATCAAACCAGGTTTGCGTTGACGGTCTGTGCATGAATGATGGTACAGGTGAACCCTGCGGCGAAAACGGCGAGTGCGCCCCAGGCGAATACTGCGACTGGTGCCCGCCCGATCCGAACTGCCCGATGTGCACAGTCTGTGGTGAGCCGGTCTGCGTAAGAGGCTGATGTCGGAAAGTTAAAACACAGCACTACAAAAAAAGCCCCGCGTTATGCGGGGCTTTTTTATTACACAAAATCAATTACTTTACCAGACACGACCACTCCGCCACAGGCCAGGCGCTCATAATGTCGCCCAACGCCGCGATGTCGCGGTCGATTCCGTTGACACGATCCTGAACAGACTGATCGAGACTGCCGCTGGCAAGAAGTTTCTCGCGATACTGTTTTGAACGATTTATGAACGTATCCAGCTGTCCCTTGAAAAAACCATGCAGAATTACAAGACGTTCTTTATATGCTTTGCCTTGAATTGCACGACTGGCCTCGGCATCTTTTATTTTATTGAGCATCTTTGCCAGGCGTTCTTCGTCATCTGGTTGCGGAGCATTGTTTACACAATAGTGACTGAGACAGGTTCCAATCGACATCATGGCGAAGCTGGCGTCCTGGGCAGCTTTGCGCGCAACAGAGTATTCTTCTTCACCGGAATAAGGTTGAACCTGCGCAGCCGCATTGTCGTTGCCAGGCTTCGATGAGCAGGCCATAATAGCGCAAACAAACAGCATAACGGATATCATAAACAATTTTCTTTCAATCGACATAGCCTGAAACCTTTCTGGAGCATCATTACAGCCAAGCAAGGGAATATTACTGCCGTAACAAATCCGCATCAATAAAAAAAGCGGGACGAACAAAGCGCCCCGCCGGAAAAGATTGTATTGTAAACGTCAGAAGTAATAGTGAAATCCGACTCCGCCAAGCAGATTGTCGCCGGAAATGGCGAATCCGAAACCTTCCTGAATGCGGAAAATCAGACCGAATTCGGCATTAAGAGCAAAGGAATCGGTAATGTAGATTTCGGGAGCAAAGCCGAAACCAAGCGAAATTCCCAGGCTGGACTGATAGGAGCCGGAAGGTCTGCGGGTGGTTTCGTTTTCTTTCTGCATGTGGAAGTCCGCAAAAAGCGCCATGTTGGCCATTTCAGATTTGGCAAAGTTGTAGAAGCCTTTGGCATCGAAAGTAAATCCCCAGATTGAATCCTTGTCGTCCACCCAGTAAGTAGTTACATTCGAAGAACCGTAGAAAAATCCGAAAACACCCGCCACGCCCCAATCGTTGTTAATCCAATATTTGACACTGATTCCGGTGGAAGGTGCGTTCGGAGAATTAGGAGTGGACGGAGCACTGCCCACTCCGAAACTGGCGGCATTGAGCGTATTGTCCAGTCCCAGACCGATACGTCCGGCTACTTCTTTTGCCTGCAACTGAGCTGGAAACACCAGCAGAAGAACGGCAAGAAACAGAGCTGAAAATAAAGTCTTTTTTGAAATATTTGAATAAAACATCTGGCGAACCCCGAAGCGCAGGCGCTTCTAAAGCAAGGCGGAGTTATGCATAACTCCGCCCGCTGGTATTTAAAATTCTAAAAGAAACAGCGCATCAGAATCTGTTGGTGTAGTTGGACACTGCCCAGAACTCACTGCCCCAGCTGTTTCTGTACGCCGGCGGGTTGAAAACGACCGCCGTATCGGTGGTGCTGAAATTACCGGCTACGATGGCCTGCAAACCGCCCGTGATAAGAATCATGCCGTTGTCGAGGCGCACCATACTGTGGCCCCAACGACCTTCGTTACTCTTGGTTTCGTCTGAAG
>JAKQSH010000329.1 GCA_029570245.1 Deltaproteobacteria bacterium
GTTCCGTTCCAGCCGATCTGATTTCGTCGAGCATTACTACCACCCGCTCAGTTTTCAATAATATAGACAACATACCACAGATAAATATTTTTTACAACAGCAAAACGCATTACAGTCGGAACAGGATGTAATCATGTCACAATCAGCCATGCCGGCAAGCAATGCCGAAGACTTGACAGAAAACTCTTTAATGTCGCCAATGAATGCCCTTCAAATATTTTCATTGCCTTGACGGCGCTGAAAATGGCGGATATCTTGAATGTCATTCATCTGACCGTACTGCAAAGGAAAAAAACATGCGCGAAGACAAACGCAAAGCCAATGAGCTCAGAACAGTTGAGATAGTCAAGGGATTTCAGGAGTACCCTGAAGGATCGGCACTGATAAACTGGGGAAATACGCGTGTCATCTGTGCCGCGCACATGGACGACAAAGTTCCGCCGTTCATAAAAGGCAGCGGCCAGGGATGGATAACAGCCGAGTATTCGATGCTGCCCGGAGCCACACAGGGACGCGCCCGCCGCGAGCATACGCCGTCCGGGCGCTCGAGCGAGATTCAGCGTCTCATCGGGCGTTCTCTGCGGGCCTGTTGCGACCTGTCGTCGCTGGGAGAAATAAGCATAATTATCGACTGCGACGTGTTGCAGGCCGACGGCGGTACGCGTTGCGCATCCATAACCGGCGGCTTTGTGGCGCTGGCTCTGGCTGTAAAAAAACTTATGAGCATGGGTATAATCACCCGCCCGCCCGTTCTGAATCAGATGGCCGCCGTTTCAGCCGGAATAGTCATGGGTGAAGCCCTGCTGGACCTCGATTACGACGAAGACTCCCGCGCCGGAGTCGATGCCAATTTTGTGTTCGCTCCCGGCGGACTGCTGGCGGAAATTCAGGGTACGGCGGAAGGCCGCCCGTTCAGCAGAGAACAGCTGCTGTCGCTGCTCGATCTGTCATCAGCCGGAGCTGAGAAACTGTTTGAACTACAGAGAAACACTCTTGGAGAAGTATTGAATGAAGTTACTGCTCGCAACGCGTAATCGCGGCAAAGCCAGAGATTTGCAGTCTCTGCTGACAGGAACAGATATCGAAATTATCGGACTGGACGCTTTTCCGCATATCCCGGAAGTCGAAGAAGACGGCGACACATTCGCCGCCAATGCGCGTAAAAAGGCCATAGAATACCAGCACGCCAGCGGTCTGCCGACGCTGGCCGACGATTCAGGCCTGGTGGTTGACGCACTCAACGGCGAACCCGGCGTATATTCGGCGCGTTATGCAGGTGAACCCAGCAACGACGAAGCCAACAACCGCAAACTGCTGCACAATCTGGAGCATCTTAAGGATATTTCAAAACGTACGGCACGTTTCGTTTCTCATGTAGTATTTGTGCCGGAAGCCGGAAAAATCTTCGAAACACACGGGGAATGTGAGGGACTTATCGACTTTGAACCGCACGGGACAAACGGCTTCGGTTACGATCCATTGTTCATTCACGAAAAATACGCTCCACGCAGCCTGGGAGAAACGTCACAGGCGGAAAAGAACGCCGTCAGCCATCGCGGACAGGCAATGCGTGCCATGCTTGAAATACTGATTGACTGGCGAAAGAATCTTGATTGAAATCCCTGATTCGTGTATAAGAATTCGGCCTGTTTGAAAATTTCAGTTCCGGGGTGTAGCGCAGGCTGGTAGCGCATCTGCTTTGGGAGCAGAGGGCCGGAGGTTCAAATCCTCTCACCCCGACCAATAAAATCAAGGACTTACGAACTTTCGCAAGTCCTTTTTTTGCCTCTGGGACAAATTGGGACAAATTCTGCAAGCACAGGCCCGTAAGAAGGGCCACTTCCGGGTTGTGGTGATTCCTGAATTTTTCAGCTAAAAACAGTGTCTTTCTGCCGGTTTCGTCAAGTTTTTCTGCCGGCCTTTTTT
>JAKQSH010000339.1 GCA_029570245.1 Deltaproteobacteria bacterium
TGTTGCGGTATTCGCGCAGGCAGTCTTCTTTGTCGATATGGAAGGAATAAGCGTCCTTCATTATGAATTCGCGTCCGCGCATGAGTCCGAAACGCGGACGCACTTCATCGCGGAACTTGTCCTGAATCTGATAAAGATTCATCGGCAGCTGACGGTATGAACTGACCTCGCCGGCGAAAAGCCACGTAATGACTTCCTCATGCGTCGGCCCAAGGCAGAAGCTTCCGCCTTTGCGGTCGGTAAAACGCAGCAGTTCCGGGCCGTATTTGGCCCAGCGCCCGGATTTTTCCCATATTTCGCCGGGCTGCACCATCGGCATCAGCAGTTCCTGGCAACCGGCGCGGTTGAGTTCTTCACGCACAATTTCTTCGACTTTGCGAATCGAGCGCAGGGCCAGCGGCAGATAAACGTAAACACCGGCGGCCAGCTGACGGATCATGCCGGAGCGTAGCATAAGCACATGGCTGGGCAGCGTGGCGTCGGCGGGCAGTTCTCTCAGAGTTGGAAGAAGCATGGTCGAAAGACGCATATTTCAATCTCCTGTAAAAATCCGCTTTCAGCAGAAAACGGACGTTAAGCATCTGAATTCCCGAAACGGAACCGCGACATTATAATGCAAGTTCTTCGCCGCACAACAAAAAAGGCGGGAAATTCCCGCCTTTGATAGTTTTTGCGTGTGTTTACTCAATCATGCGCGCCTGCGGCGTATTTGCACTGCCGGAACAAGAAGCAACAGCGGAAGCAGACCGACACCACCTACACCGCTGCACGATGCTTCGCCGTCGTCTTCGGTAAGCGCAGCCCCGCCATCGCCGTCTGCACCGGCTTCTGTGTCGTCGTCACCCTCGCCTGAAGCGCCATCAGCATCCGCGCCGGAAATATCTTCTGTCTTATCGCCGTCTTCAAAGTTTCCGCCAGGATAACAACTGTTACACTGGCAGAGATGTTCGGGGACGAAGTCTTCCGGTGGTGCGACACAGTCGTCATCGGAACGGCAATCACGGCATACATGATTCAAACAAATTCCGCCGGTATTAAAGCGGCTGGCTTTCCATGTGCAATCGGAATCTTCGTTGCATTGGTAACAATATTCGTTTTCGCAGGCAATAGCATGCTCATCAACACCACAATCTGCTATAGACCGGCAATTCTGGTAACAAAAACCACCAATACATGAATACAACATCCACTCAGGAATATCCCAGTCACCCTCTGCCTGGATAGTCTGATTGCATCTTTCATCGTCATTGCAGGAAACGCATTTGTTCAGCATATCGCCGCAGAAATCTGCATCCAGGCAGCAGAGATTCATGATCAGAAAGTCACTTTTGCAATCGCTGTCGCTGCTGCACGGGTCGCCGTAGTTTCCTGCTCCGGCGATTGCCGACGAGGCGGCAATAAGCATTGTCAATGAAAACAGAAGTACGGCAACGGATATTTTCAGGGTTTTCATGCCTGGCCTCTCTTTGTGATAAGGGGTTTAAACCGACAACACCAAACATATTATAAACAGAAACGCAGAAGCAAACGCCCCCCCAATATAACAGGTGCCGATAAGCTTTTTCATTTACAGTACCTTTCATTCTGTTATGATTTTATCTTTAAATCTATGCCATACGGCACTGGCGTGTCAACACAAATTATTATATATCAGACATACCTGTAATAAAAGCGGCACAGATCGGAAGGCTGTCAAGCTCCGGCGGGCAGTCCTCTCAGAGTCGGAAGAAGCATGGTCGAAAGACGCATATTTCAATCTCCTGTAAAAATCCGCTTTCAGCAGAAAAACGGACGTTAAGCATCTGAATTCCCGAAACGGAACCGCGACATTATAATGCAAGTTCTTCGCCGCACAACAGATAAATACATCAATAGAAATAGATATATGCCTGTATTTTTGACGGCTGCTCTGCTATAATGTAATTTCAAGCCGTACCGCACGGGGAGAGATAAGACATGAATAAAGGTCTGTATATAATCGCAATTATCCTGATTTTAAGCTCGGCGCTGTTTTTTTCCGGCTGTAAAAAACAGTGCGAATTAATAAGTTACGGAGATTATGACAGCGGTTCCGGTACCGGAGGCGACAGCGACGGCATTTTCATTCCGCCTGCAGACAACGACAACACCGACGGCGACATGGATCAGTCCGGCGATGAAGACAACTCCGATATTGACATCGAAGCCGGAGAAAGCGGCGGCGATTACGAACCCGGCGAATATGAAGTATGGGATTACGAACCGGATATAGACCTTGAGCAGAGCGACGGCATCGATATAGCGCCGGAAGTGAAAGTAATGAAATACGACGGTCGCACCGCCGGCGAATTCTCGCCTTTCGGATTCTGGGAATACTGGCTGGAGCGCCCCGAAGAAAGCAGCGAAAGCATAAGCCGCGCCAGATTGAGCAAAAACTTCGGCTCAGAAGCGGAACAGTTATATTTTAACGATGGAAGCAGCAAACTGAGCAACCCGCCGCTTTCTTCATGTGTGAAAGCAGTACGAAGCGACCTGATTTTCTCCGCATACCGCATCTTCAACGCCGATGGACGCGCCGACGATTTCGACAACAGCTTTGTGCTGCGTCGAGAATACAAAACATCGAACGAAGTACAGGTGGATTACTACAAGGTTGATCTGCCGGACAAACCGGAAGAAATGGAATTCAGACAGGTCTGCCTGCTGCCGGATCAGAGCGAATCTTCAAGCAGCAAAGTGAATGTCATCATTGCCTGGGTAAAATACGTAAGCGAGTTCAAGAGTTACGTAACAACTCAGACATACACGGCCAACCTGATTTCTGCCAGTCCGAGACTGAACGAGCTTGGTCAGGAGTTGCAGACAATGCTGCCCGGAGGATTCACAGACCGCACTAAAATGCGCATCATAGAATCCGGCAACATGTTGTATCTGAACGCCGGTTCCTCGATAATCAGGTATGATTCGCTTGGAGAAATAGAATCGCAGAACAGTATCATTTATCCGATTGCAGACATAAGCAGCAAAGATATCGTGGACTTTGCGGTTTCTCCAGACGGTCAGTTCGTTTCGGCGGTTTCACATCTTGCATTAAGCGGAGACAAACATGAAACGGTGTGGACACTGCACAAAACCGACTCATTGAACCTGACTGAAAAAATTCATCGTTTCGGAGGCAGTTTCGATCTGTACCGAACAGAATTCACACCGGAATCCGACTATGCTGTTGTCTGCAACCCGGACCCGACAATCAACGACGATTTTTACCTTATGAAACTCAGCGGCAATCACAGAATAGAGATTCTGCGCCAGGCCGTATGGGGACGCCCTATGTTCATCAACAACCCGCAGCGCCTGCTTCAGATTTATCCCGTGTCGGAAGATGAGTTCAAAAGCACCTACAACATTATCGAAACCAGAACGTTGTCTGACATTCTTGATGAAGCGGTGTATCTGTAATCAACAGGTCGATCCATTCCCGCAGACAAAAACCTGATTGCGCCCAGAACTTTTGGCGTTATACAGCGCCATATCTGCAGCATGAAGCAACGATTCACAATCAGCTATGCTTTCGTGACCCATGCAGGCCACTCCCAGGCTGATGCTGACTTTTCCATATGCGGAAGCGTTGTGCTCGATATTCAAGGCCCAGACCGCCTCCCGTATTTTCTCAGCCATCTCACCGGCGCCTTCCAGAGTCGCCATCGGCAACAGAACGACGAATTCCTCTCCGCCGTAACGGGCGGCAAAATCTATTGAACGCCGCAAAGTGCTCTGTATCGCCTGAGCTACCGCCTTAAGCGCGTCGTCGCCTTTCTGGTGGCCGTATGAGTCGTTATATTTCTTGAAATGGTCGATGTCTATCATTATGAGCGCCAGCTGCTCTTTTTCACGTCTGGCGCGCGCCCATTCATACTGAAGTTTTTCGTCGAAGCTGCGCCTGTTGGCTATGCCGGTAAGGCCGTCAAGATCGGCCAGACGCTTGAGTTTTTCATTCGCCTCCGTCAGGTCGCTGCTCTGCTGTTTAATGAGAACGATATAGTGAAATTGATATTTCCAGGAAAGAAAAAGAATCTGCGAAAGAGCAACAGAAATTACGCAGACAACAAGGCTGCTGATCAGATGCACGGCAATAAACAGCGCGCTTTCATCCACCAGCCATTCGTAGAAAATGAAGAACGCCAGGGGCGGAAAGAAAATAAATACAGACCGCCAGAAGGAAATGCGAACAAGAGCAGCAATTACGAACTGCATACCGAGGTAAGGCACAAGACCCAGGTCGAGCGAAGTCAAAGAAATGGAAAACAGCACCATGACCCACAAATAGAACACAGGCATGGCCCAGACCAGAATTGTGAGAAGGCGTTCAGGCAGCCTGTATTTCATTTTTCCGAAAGTTGCAGAAATAAACAGCAGCGCAGCAATGCTGATTACCAGACGGTTAAGAATCAGAATATTTCTGGCTTCTCCGAGATAATTTTCAAGGTCTTCCAGACCCACCGCAAAAACAATCTGGAAAGCCAGAGACACAGCCAGAACAACGGCAGATATTATCCCCAGCGCAGCAATGTTCATATATAACGTACTCAGATCGAACGCCTTCAGAACATCGCCGGAAAATTTAGGGAACTGCTTCCTGATGTCGGCCTCTGCCGCTTCCACTTCGGCTTTGATATTTCTGTACATTAATCCCCCTGACTCAGAGCAGACACATTGTTTCTTTGAATCTCATCCCGCCGGATTCGCCAGAAAAAGCAGCCGGACAGAAAACATATGAAAAACAAACAGCGAAAAAGAAAATATTCCGCACACAGAATAGTTTAATTTTACACGAATTGTTCAATCAAGACAAAGACAACTGAATTCCTTGCGCATTTTTTCAAGAACATGTAGATTTTTCAGACCTGCGGCCATTCGGAAGAGCGGCGGCATCTCAAGGTACCCGTACAACTAAAAACAGGAGTAGACATGAGTTCAGCAGATTTCC
>JAKQSH010000341.1 GCA_029570245.1 Deltaproteobacteria bacterium
GGCTGCTCATTTCGCTCTGCAGGCGCATCGACTCCGAATCTTTGGGCATTATGGTTTTTATTTCGAAATCAATCGGAACCTGAAAAGCGTAGTAAATTGAAATGGCCGTGATGAAAATGGCAACCAGCGATATCAACCCGGTATACGCCAGCGGCGGGCGGCGACTGCCGGCGGATGTTTCCGTCGCTTTGACTGCGATGGAGTGGTTGCGTCTGGAAACTCCGAATAATTTCACCATTGCCGGGAGTAGCAGCAGCATTGCCAGGATAACCATGAACACTCCGCATCCGGCTACTATGCCCAACTCGGCGAAGCCCGTGAAATCGACGGTGCCGATTACGAAGAAGGCCGCCATTGTGGTTCCGCCGGCGGTTATGAGTGTTTTTCCGGCGCTGCGTATGGCTGAAATTATGGCCTCGTCCAGGCTCATTCCGTTCCTGATATTTTCATCTATGCGCCCGGAAATGAATATTCCGTAGTCAACTCCCAGTCCGAACAGAATAGCGGTGAAGGCCGAAGTCAGCAGCGTAAGATGTCCGATTGTAAGCGTGCTTAAGCCCAGATTCCAAAGGCCGGAAAGCACCAGTGGAATGAACACGATTATGCCGCGCCTGATTGAGCGGAAGCCGACAAGAATAATCAGAAGAATCAGAACCGCCGAAACGGAAGCCGTAAAAACGACATCGTGACGGATTGCGACATTTTCTTCAACCCCCTGCGCAGGTATGCCGGTGAAGCCGTATGTCGGCGGCGTGCGTCCCTCTTTCTGCCATTTTTCGGCAACGCCTGCGGCGACGGCGCGCGAACGTCCGACGAGTTTCTTCAGGAAAGCGAATTCGTCGCTGTTTGATGCAGGCTGAATGAACATGAACAGCATCTTGCGGTCGAAAGAGCGCAGATAACCTTCATTGTCGTAGCCTTTGTGATTCGAAAGCTCTTCAACGAACACGTTTTCGATGATTTTTATTTCGTTCCGTCCGGGGTCCGACAGCCAGCGGTCGAATTCCTTGAAGAACTCGCGCGAAAATGTAAGTATCTGTTTGGCGGATTCGATGTCCAGGTTATCTTTGAAAGCGGCGGTCGGATCGGCCTTGACGAATTTGTCGAATATGGGCAGCAGACCGTTCATTCTCCCGAATTCTTCGATGCCGCTTTCGTTTTCCATTACTTTGTCGCGCAGTTTCTCCATCTGTTCGGTAGAGATGAAAAGGAAGGCGCGGTCACGGAAAAAATTCACATCGGCTTTGTAGAATACGTCCCTGACGACTTCTTTTTCTTTCTTGAGTTCGGCGACCATGTCTTCGGCGAAAAGCGCAATGTCTTTCTCATTGCCTTCAACTACGGCGATAAGGCTGCTGGTTGTGCCGAATTCTTCTAGGAATTCGTTGAATTTTCTGTTGACTTCAAGGTCGGTCGGGTAAAGCGCAGTGCGTGACGTCAGGATTTTCAGTTGCGGTGTAAGCGCGGCGGATACCAGTGTGAGCAGCAGGGCTCCGGCAATGACGATCCATGTGTGTCTGACGGCAAATGTTCCCAGAGCTTTCAACAAACGATCTCGCATTGTACTATCCTTTTCATGCCGGGGATTTCATTGCAGAGATTTCCGGCGTCGGAGCATTATTAGCGCTCATCAGTATAAACACCTCAGAGCATGAAATCTGTCACCATGGCCGAAAAATTCTCAATCCGGCTGTCTGTGCAAGTCAAGTTTTTATTCCTGTCCAAAGGGGACGGGCGAGTTTTTTATTTTCACTCTTCCGCACTATTCCGCAATCGGGCTTTTCTGCGGTTGATAAACAGAGAGTCTCACAGCCCGGCAGAGCTGTGAGACTTTTGCACTTTTTCAGTCGTATTGTCAAACCGCAGGTTGATTAAAGCGACAGCCTCCTGCTTATCGCAGGAACAGCCAGAGTCAGAGCCAGGCCGATTGACATTATTCCTCCCAGTCGCATCACCGGCAAAACGCCTGAGGCCAGCAGCGCCAGACCGGCCAGTGCGAACGCAGATGCGAATGCCTGGGTATTCCGTCTGGCGAATGCGTTCATGCTTCCCCCCGTGAAGTAAATTGCAATCGGTGGAAGCAGATATATTGTGGCGCAGGCCGAGTCGATGTGTGCGCCGCTTAATGTTCCGAAGGCGAATGTCAGAATCGACACCAGCGCGGCCTGAAGAGCGACAGAAAAAGTCTGTTTTGCCTGCCCTGCAATGACAATGCTAATCAGCGCGACAATTACGCACAGCATGATGGCGGCCAACCAGTTGTTGTGCAGCAGCTGCCCGTCAACCAGCGGAATTATTGCCGGGAAGCCGCTGACTTTGATTTCGAGGTTGTCCTGTGTCGGATAGTTCTTGTCCAGCAGGTCTGCGAAAACTCCTCTTACGCGTGTGTCGAATGCTGCTGATGTCTCTCCGCTTACTGCTTTACGCTTGAGCTTTTCCAGCAGTTCGTCGGCTTTGTATTCCAGTTGCAGCGCTTCGAAATTGGTGGTCAGTGTACGGGCCAGGTCGTCGGCCATCTCAGGCGGGTAGTCCATTTCCTTGAAGCCATTCATGGCTGCAATGGATTTGGCCAGCGCCGTTTCTATGTCTGCTCCACCGGCTTCGATAACGTCGGAGAGCAGCGTCAGGTCTTCCTCTGTAGGGGTAAACGGCGAAGAAGGCGAACTCAGATAGCTGCGCGCCGATTGTACGATTTTTATTTCTCTGGCTTCAGCCGCCGCATTACTGTCAGTTCCGACATCGGCCAGAATAGAATCCAGAGCCGATTCGTCCAGCTTGTGTCCGTATTTTTTTGCAATGGCCTTAATGCGCAATCTGCCGGACTTGACGCCGGTGAGCTTCGAAGCCTCAACCGCTTCTTCAGCTATTCCGGCCCACCGGCTGATGGGAATTTCCGTCAGACCCGGAATGCGCGCGGCGATCATGGCTTCGTCACGTCCGTCAAGCATCAGGGGACGGATATCCTCGTTGCCCTCCATAAAGAACCACAGATTGCCGAGAGCTTCGGAATCGGACGGAATGCGGTACATGCCGGAAAACTGTTCGTTCAGGAAAGCCAGAACCTGCGAGGCCGAACGGACATCCGAAAAGAGTCCGTTGCCTTCGAGCAGGTCCGAAAGGCGCATCAGGCGTGCGGCGTTGGCCGGTTCGCGGAAAGAGCCTTTTGCGCTGATCTGCAATATGTCGGAACCTCCGAACTTGCGGTCGAAGAAATTCAATGAAAGCCCGACCTCATCGCCGTCCATGAAAATCTCTTTTGGATTGATGAGGAAGCGTCCCGAAAGAGTTCCGATAAGTCCGACAGCGATAAGAACTACTATCAGAACAGCGGACGTTCTGGGAGAAAATCGCTGAACGTCCTTTTCCGAATTTGTGTCTTCTCCGGTTTTAAGAAAACTCGCCAGCGGTGCGAATATCAGCTGCCCGCTCAGAATTATCGCCAGCATGCCGATGGCTGCGACGGTTCCGAAATGCTGCAGATAAGGCACCGGCAGTATGCTTACCGAGAACAGCGCAGCAGCTGCCGCCAGCAGTTTGGCTGTAATGTGGAAGGGCAGGGCGCCTTTGCGGTTCTCACCGTATCCGCGCGCAAAAGCGATTGCGGCGATAACCACCACCACCAGCGCTGCGTTGGATGCGCTGGCAGTCAGATCGGCGCGCGTTATTCCCAGAAGCCCCAGCCAGACCAGCACCGAAAGTCCGGCTGAAAGCAGAATGACCATTATGGTTTTAATGTCGCGGACGATAAACAGAATCGGAGCGAAAAGCAGCAGCAGGAAAATCGGCACTATGTAAATCAGCCGCAGATAAACGTTGTTGGTTATCATTCCGGCTATGAACGGCGCACCGAAATAGGTCGCCTTCAGATTGCCGCGCTCTTTTTCGACTATGCTTTTAACAAGCGCGGCCACGTCGCGCGAGTCTTTGCGCTCGTCCACCCGCACCAGCACCATATAAGCCTTGAGGTCGTCGGATATCATCGAACCTTTGACCTGCGTGTTGCTGAGGATGCTCTGCATCAGTTCTGCACGGGATTCTTCGGTGCGCGGAATAGACTGCATCAGCAATGAAGCGTTGAGCGTGCCGTCTTCGCCTTCTTTTATGTTGCTGACGTTGGTGATGCTGCGCGCCATGAGGATTCCGTCAGACTTGTGTTCGGCCAGTTCGTCGGTGATGCGCGCCAGGCGGATGAGGCTTTCGGTGTCGAGTTCACGGCCCGGCTCCTCCAGCCCAATCATAAGCAGATCGAGCGCGCCGAAACGATGCGTCAGATCGTTCCAGAATTCCACGTCGGCGTTCTGGCTGGGCAGGTATTCTGTAACGTCTGCGTTGAATGGAATGGTCGGAGCAACCGCCAGAGACAGTGCGACGAGCGCCGCACCGATTACAAGCGCAATGTTGCGCCGCTTTACGATTGCATCTGAAATACCGTCCCAGATTTGTTCGAGGGCTTTCTTTTCACTCATTTTTACTTCCGATTGAAAAGGTTGTTTGCTTATGGACGCTCATTTTTAAGTTTATTATTCTTCTCCTGCCAGGAAAATTCCTTTGTAGTCGGCGATCAGTTTTTCGCAGTCGTAATCGGCCACGCGGCGCAGGCGGTATGTATTGGGAATTTCCGTGTCGTCGGTAATCGGCGCTGCGGTGGTAAGCATGTCGCTGGTGGCGCCTATCGAACCCTGTTCAACCGTGATGGCGGCGGAGCCTTCAATCCACTGACCGTCCTCGGAAAGCAGACCTTCACTCATATCCCATACGGCGCGGCGCACCATGTAGCGGTCGCCTGCCGGCGAAAGAACATGCACCGTCACGCCTGGCTTGCCGTCATCGTCCTGATCATAAATGCGCGGGTCTGAGGCGTCTTCCGGAGTCATTGGAATTTCGTCGTTGAAAGGATCAGAAACGTCTTTCAGACCCCACAGCCAGGCGACTTTCTGTGCAGCCACCTTTTCGGCATCGGCTATTTCTATGGAGAACTTCGCTTCTCCCAGTGCGTCTTTAAGCGCCTGCGGATTTTCGGTCGCGCCCCTGCTGAACCCGTCGGTTATGGCCTGGGCCTGTTCGCAGAATGTCAGCTCGGCTGCAGTCTGTTCTTCGTTGATGTTAACCAGGAAAAGGTCGCGGATTACGATCGGATGCAGTCCAAGCACGTCGATATTGCCGTTGAACTCCATCATCATAATCCACTGGCCGGCCAGCGTGTCGCCTTCTATCGCCTCAAGCTCTACGGCTTCGATTTCTTCTTCAGGCTCGGCGTCGCCGTCTTCGATGGGCCATTTTTCGTCCAGCATCTTCTGTCCGTCTATGCCCCAGTCGCAGGCAGGGGCGATGATTACGAGAACCGCAAGCAACATATATGCGAGTGATATCTTATGCATGATGTTTTATCCTTTCTTACCAGCTGACTTTGGCTTTGAGTGCTACGATGTTGCGACCGACCGGCTTCCAGGCCAGTTTGTCCTTGGCCTTGAAGTCCAGCGGGTTGTTTGAATCTTCGTCGCCGAAGTAAAACTGGCCCTGCAGGAACAATTCCACCGATGGAACCACAACCCAGGTGATGCGCGGCTGGAAGCTGCCCGACATGTCATCCGGGCCGAATATTCCGGCGATGCGGAACTGCAACTCGTCTTCCAGAAATTTAAGCTCCCAGGCCATGACGACATAATTGTGTATGCCGTACATGTCGTTGAATTCATCCAGGAAGCCGCGAACATACATGGCGTTGAGATAGAGCCATGAAGTGAAGGTGTAATCGAAGCCGCCGGTGGCTTTTACAAAAGGCGTGGTGGGCACGTTGTTGTTGACCTTGTCGATTATGAGATTGCCGTTCTGGAAAGCGCGCAGGGCGAAGTCCACTTTTTCGGGGAAAAATACGGCCACTTCGCCCACAAAACCGACATCGAAGAACCAGTCGGCTGAATAGCTGAAGTCGAATCCGGCTACATGAATGCGCGGATATGTCAATTCAACTATATATTTCACATCCAGCATGTTGGGGTCTTCGGCGTTGTTGTCAACTCCGGCGTAGCCGGTCGCCGGAACCGGGAAACTCCAGCGGCCATAGTAATAACTGAGCGAGAAATCCAGCGGACCGACCAGAAATTTGGCCTTGGCGGCGGCCTGCGAGTTTTCGATTTTAAGGTCCGGTGATACGATCTGCATTTCCGGGTCAACGAAATTCAGCGAACAGGGGTCGATTGCGCCGAACATGTTCATAAGTTCTTCCATGTATTCGATTTTCATGGGCGGCGTCGGCAGGTCTTTGAAGCAGCCGTTTTCGTCGTAGCCGATTGCAAAGCCAAGGTTGGCCGAAGGCGGCAGCATGGAAGGTTTGAAAACAGGAACCCAGATGAAGTTAAGCGTCAGCCAGTCTGCAGGATACAGGTCGATTTCAATCATCTGGTTCGGAACTTTTGCGAAAGAGTCCAGCGGGTCCGACAGGTCGCGGGCGCTGACGTTGTCGGTTGGATTGAACTGGTCAACCGTTCCCCAGTTCTGAACCATGCGACCGACCTTGAGGTCCATGCCTTCCCAGCCAAGCCCCTGAACGTGAACATAGGCTTCGTCAAGATAAATGGCGAATGGATCAACCGTTTCGCGTTTATTCAGACCCTGCATGGTGTCTGCTTCACTGAAGCCGTACATGCGCAGACGCGTGTCTACTACCGCTCTTACGGTTTCGAAGGGTGTAATTCCAAGGCGCAAGTCAAGGTCGTTGCGGTTCATCTGGAATTTGTAACCGTCGCCGTCGGTGGGGCCGCGCCAGTCGTCCACTATGAAGCGCAGATCGGATTCCAGGTAGCCCTGAAAATCGACCATGTCGTACCATTTCTTTTCTTCATCCTGCGCAAAGGCGACGCCGCGGGACAGGAAGAAGGAAAGCATAAGCATCCCGGTCAAATACAAACTCTTTCTCATGGTTCACTTCCGTTTGAGTGAGGGTTAGTCCCTGCTGAAAATGTTGAATGTATTCAGGTATTCTTCGACTTCCTCCATGGGATGATCGTTGTTCATTATTTCGCGGCGGATGATGCCGAAGAGATACATCGTAATAAGCGTTTCGATGATTTTTCCGCTGTCGGACTGAAGGTTTCCAGAAATCAGATACTGCTGAAAAAGTTCCTTCATTGAGCCGATGAAAATATAAGTTATGATCTGAGGATTGAATTTCCGCAGAATGCCCAGTTCCTGCCACTGGCTTATGAGAGCCGTCAGCCAGTCGGCCAGGCGACGCTGAATTTCTTCGACTCTGTCGGACGACTCCGCATCCAGCGAAACGGCTTCGCGGATGATGATTTTCGCCATTTCCGGGTCGTTGAAGAAAAAGTCGCGTATAACGTCGATATTTTTAAGCACGCCCGGAATAATCAACAAAGGATCACCGGTTTCCACCGGAGTCATTTTTGCGCGAATCGAATCGAAGGTATAGTCGATCAGCGCCGAAAAAACGTCGCGCTTGCTTTTGAAATACAGGTAGAAAGTACCGCGCGCGATTCCGGCCTTGTCGATTATGTCGGCTACTCCGGCGGCGTGGTAGCCCTTTTCTGCAAAAACATCTTTGGCCGACATTAATATGCTTTGTTTGCGTTCGCTGGTTTCCATGACAGACTCCTGTGTGCAGACTGACACGTCGTTCTACTAGAATGATGTGTCAGTCTATTGGCAAAATCGGCTTTGTCAAGCTTTGAATGATTAAGATTTGCAATTTCAGAGCATAAAAAAGCCCGTCTGAAAGCAGGCGGGCTTGCGGGGTTGCATTATTGGCAGCTGTTTTTCAGCGCGCCCATTGCAGATAGCGCTGCGTGAACATGGAGTCTTTGAGTCCCTGCTCGACTTTGAAGGTGTGGATTTCGAGCACGGTTTTGTGTCCGGTGCGGGCGTCTTTCATCTGCACCTGCGGCGGCCAAGTGACTTTGGTTCCAAAATCCTTCGGCTCTTCAATGGAGAAAACCTTAACGAGTTCGCCTTTATGGTTGTAATATTCGGTTTCCCAGAGGCGGAAAACATCTTTGGATATTTTCATAACCAACTTGGAATAATCCATTTTCTTTCCGGCCTTTGGTGTAAGCGTCAGCCACCAGAACTTGTCGTCTTCCTTGTTTTTGACTGCGTCGTAGTCGCGCGAATAATCGCAGGCGGCCATGTCGTTGTTGGAGTAATCCGAGCCAACGAAAGACTGGTTCATGTTGTGGGCGGCGATGCGGCGTACCCTTTTGTAACCTGGCAGATAAACGTACATGCGGTTGTTTTCTTCGGTAAGAATAGACATGCCCTTGACCTCTCCGGATTTGAAGCGGATCAGGCGCTTGTCGCGGCCTTTCTGCTGAATGATGGCGTCGTATTTTTTGAGTGAGCCGTTCACGTCGTATACGTTGAAAGTGAATTCCATTTCCTGATCGGCGAATCCGTTGGTGAAGTCGTCCTGGCCTTTTAAAATCTGCTCAGGCGTGAGATTCGACTTGTCGATGTTCTGCTGAGCGAAAGCCGTTGTGGCGAATACCAGCATTAACAGGCAGAAAAGAGCCGCCATTGATTTTCTTGTCATTTTCATCTCCTTAGTGAATAAGCGACGTCAAATGCTATGGAAAGAATAATTGCCAGATTCCGAGTCAAATTGCAAGAACGCAAAGTTCCGCTGCGAAATTCAGCATGAAAACCAGTATGGCATGTTCACATTCTTCGAGTCCGACAATCCGAGTACCGGCTGTTTGAGTGAATTATTTTTCACTTCGCAGTTCCAACTGCTACTAGATCAATGGTGTGAAAATAGCAACATGAAAAAGATTGTGTGTTGTCTCCTTTCGGATATTGACATTCGCCAGAAAAATCAAGATACTTCAAACAGGTTTTTACAATTCTGCGAAGTATGAAAGGACAGGTCATGCCCAGAAATGCCGTTCGATTTCTTATGCTTGCCGCCTTTATGTTGTCTCTGTGCTCCTGCGCGGTAGAATTCGAGCAGTTTCAGCCGGACGACGCCAATAAAAACTGCCAGTCGAAAGACGACTGCGAAGACGGCTACGATTGTGTAGACGGCGCCTGCACTCCGGTGTTCAATCCAGGGGACAGCGACAAAAACGATGGCGACTCCGACACAGTCGAAAACGACAAGCCGGACGGCGACAGCAGCCCGGATGGCGACGACAGCGCTGACGGGGACGGAACTCCCGACGGCGACGAATCCGAAGACGGAGACGATGATCCCGGTCTGTGTGCAGGCGTTGAATGCGAGCCGAACGGAAATCCATGCGCTCCCAACATCTGCGATCCTGCCGACGGTCAGTGCCGACCGGTATTCGATCCCAACGGTGTCTGCACGCCTGATGTTGAAAACCCCTGCGTTACGGTGGCCTGTTCTGAAGAACTGATGGCCTGCGAAGAAACTCCGAACAACGAAGCCGATTGCGATGACGGCAATCTCTGCACTGGCGTTGAGTTCTGCTATAACGGAACCTGCCAGCATGAAGGCGTAATTCAGTGCAACGAATGCCAGTTCTGCAATCCCGAAAGCGGTGAGTGCGAATGCAAGCCGGGTGACTGCGATCTGGCCGAATTCTGCAACGGAGAAGACGACAACTGCAACGACGAGATCGACGAAGATGATGTCTGCGAAAACCCCGGCTCCGGTCTGCGCATTGAACTGCGCTGGTCGCGTCAGCAGGCCGACCTCGATCTGCATGTGGTCCGCCCCGGCGGCGGTCTGGGTGGGCTGAACCTCATCGACAACGACGACTGTTACTACAACAACGTAAATCCCAACTGGGGATCAAGCGGCAGCAGCACCGATAATCCGGTTTTCGGAGACGACATTCACAACGGCGGCGGCAGTAACTGGCAGAGCATGACGCCTGAAATCGTCACTCTGGCCAATCCCAAAGAAAGTGTATACCGTGCGGTTGTTCACTATGCTTCAGGCGATAACTTCCAGCAGTCCACGGACGTTTCTCTCAAGGTTTTCATGGACGATAATCTGGTCGCTACACACACAGTGAGCCTTCAGAGCCGTTACACTTACTGGAACGTGTCATGCATCAGTTACGACAACAAGACTGCAACGCTTATTACTGACGAAGAGGGCGATCCGGAAGTCACCGCTTATTCTTCCGAACTCAATGCCGACGCCTGCCTGTCGTCGGGCCTGTCTTGTTCGCATCTGTGCGACTGCCCGCAGGGAATGGGGTGCGTAGACGGACTCTGCGCTCCGGTGGCAACTCCGGTATACTGCTGCAACAAGCCGGACTGCAAAACGGCCAAAGCCTGCGAATATCGTGAGACGGTCGGAGAAGTCCGTTATTGCGGTGGACGTATCGAATTTGATACGAACGCCATTGGTGAAGAACTGGGCGATAAGGTCAACGTCAACGAACTGTATAATCGCTGGGGCGTGATATTCAAATCCACCGATACCAACTGTATCATTGCAACCGACAATTCCTGGCATCTTGACGGGATATCCGAAGGGCTGTGTGCTTCTTCAATGAACGTCAGCAACGGTCAACGCTGGAGATCGGATATCGTCATTCATTTCATCGTACCCAATTCCAACGGCACCTACCTTTCACAGTCCACGACTACCGATTACGCATATTTCAATGTCGGACAGACATTCCAGAATGGTCTGCATGTGCGGGCATACAACATCAACGGTTTCGATCCGGGCAATCCCGACGCCAACAAAGTGCTGGACGATGTGATTAACGCCAGCGGCTGGGTACAGCTTGTTCCGTACGAGCCGATGAGCTACATATGGATCGACCAGTCCAGCGATCCTGATTTTGTAATCGACGATTTCACCTGGATGGACATCAAGCGCCCCTGAAAAAGCGGCACACTTTTCTGTTTTCAGGAAGAGCAGGTGCTGTGCCTGCTCTTCTTTTTTCAGCTTTTGCAAAAAAATCGCACTATTGCGGTTCATTATGAGTTGACAATCTTAATGCTTAGGCGTATAAGCTCACTGTCGCAAGCGACCCTCCAGCGATTCCGCGTGCCGGTCACGCCTCTGGGATTCAGATAAAGCTCCCCGGATTTAACTCGATGCAGGCTGCGTTTGCCGTCGGCCTCGGACGGACCGGGGATATGATAAACAAAAGGTATATATGAATTTCTGTGATCTGATCGTTTCGGAGACTCTCCTTGAGTCGGTCCGCAGACAGGGCTATTCCATTCCTACTCCGATTCAGGAGCAGGCAATTCCTGTCGTTCTTGAAGGCCGCGATGTTCTGGGCTGTGCCCAGACCGGCACCGGCAAAACCGCCGCTTTTGCTCTTCCAATAATTCAGATGCTGGGACGTGGGCAGTCCGTAAAAGGCAGACGTAAAATACGTGCTCTGGCGCTTGCTCCCACGCGCGAACTGGCTTCGCAGATCGGAGAAAGCTTCGCATCATTCTGCGGTGGAACCGGGTTGCGTCAGACCGTCATCTTCGGTGGCGTCGGCCAGAACCCGCAGACACAGGCATTGCGTGCCGGCGTCGATATTCTGGTCGCAACTCCGGGGCGCCTGCTCGATCTGATGGGGCAGGGTTATGTTGATCTTGGACACGTCAAATATCTGGTGCTGGACGAAGCCGACCGGATGCTTGACATGGGCTTCATTCCAGACATTAAACGCGTTGTGGCTGCGTTGCCGCAGGAACGCCAGTCTCTGTTGTTTTCGGCTACGCTGCCGCCCAGCATCCGTGAACTGGCCGGATGGCTTCTGAACGACCCGGTCACGGTTACTGTAACTCCGCCAGCCACCACTGTTGAGAGCATCGCGCAGTCGATTTATTATGTGGGTCGTGATGAAAAAATGGGGCTGCTTATTCACCTGCTTGCTCAGAATAAAATCAAACGGGCGCTGGTGTTTTCCCGCACCAAATACGGCGCGGATAAAATAGTGCGAACACTGAACCGCGCTTCCATCCCGGCGGACGCCATTCACGGCAACAAATCTCAGAACAATCGTCAGCGTGCGCTCGAATCTTTCAGGCATGGAGATTCTTATGTGCTGGTCGCAACAGATATCGCCTCGCGCGGTCTGGATATTGACAGCGTCAGCCATGTTTTCAATTTCGATCTTCCAGATGAACCGGAAGTGTATGTTCACCGCATCGGACGCACCGGCAGGGCCGGCAGTTCCGGCATGGCTTTCTCGTTCTGCGATGCGGAGGAAATGGACACTCTGTATTCCATCGAAAAACTGATCCGCATGCGCCTGCCGGTGGAAAGGGAGCATCCTTTCCATGATGAGCTGCTTGTAGAGGTAAACGAGCGCCATCACGAACGGCGCGATTATCGCCCGCAGTCTCAGGCCCGCCCGGATGCTCAGCGCAAACGGCGCAAGTTTTCATCGTGGTCGAAGTCTGGAAAAAATGGGGAGAATCATAGAAACGGCGGCAAATCCGGCGGATGGAAAGCCGGCCGGCAGTCCAGGCAGAACGGCTGAAGCTTTCTAGTTTAAGATATAAAAAAACGGCAGGCGTGTATAACATCTGCCGTTTTTATTTTTTTCGAGATTTTTAATGCGAACAATTCTTTTATTCGGATTCCGATGATATGATTTCAATGATCTGAATGAATTCTTGGCATCATTTTCTTCTGGCTCCGTTCAAATGCGAGGCAAACATGAGTTCTCAATGCGGAAGTCGTTCTCTGTCGGCGGCTATGAGCAGGGATGAGGTGCGCGAAATCGTCACGCTCTTTGAGCGTCACATCAACAGAGGACAGGTGCGCTACCTGCGCGCCGGGCATCTTGACGTTATGGAATCTCAGCGCCATGGGGTTCATTTTACCGACCCGATTTCCGGGCGCCGCCTTATCGACTGCTTCTCTTCGGCGGGCAGTTTCAACGTTTCGCGTCACAATCCACTGGTGGTGAAAGCGCTTGAAGAAGCCCTTGAAACTTACGACATGGGAGCTTTTGATAGGCTTTCGGAAGCGAAAATCCTGCTGGCCGAAAAACTTCTGGCTATGGCCCCTCAGGGGTTGCGGCGCATCCGTTTCGCCGCAGGCGGAGGAGATGCCGTTGACTGCGCAATCAAGATGGCGCGCGGGGCCACAGGTCGCAGTAAGATTCTTGCCACCGTAAAGGCATATCACGGTCACACCGGTTTTGCACTGTCCGCCAACGGCAAACAGCATTACAGGCACTACTGCGAGCCGCTCATGCCCGGCTTCGAATTCGTGCCGTTCAATGATCTGGCTGCAATGTCCGAGCGCGCCGATGCAGGCACCGCAGCGATAATCATCGAGCCTGTGCAGGGCGAAGCCGGAATATTCGTGGGCTCCGACGAATATCTTAAAGGTCTGCGGCGCATCTGCGACGAGCGCGGGATTGTACTGATATTCGACGAAATACAGACCGGCTTCGGGCGAACCGGGCGGCTTTTCGCTTGCCAGCATTCGGGCGTGTCTCCCGACATTATGACAGTGGCAAAGTCGATGGGAGGAGGAATATTCCCAAACGCCGCCGTGTTGTTCCGCGATTCCGGCATTCTGACCGATTTCGTTGAGAACAACCCGGACTTTCACGTTTCATTTGACGGCGGTTCCGATCTTGGCTGCCGTGTGTCGCTGAAAGTTCTTGAATACATCGAGAGCATGCGGCTCTGGGAGAACGCGGAGAAAATGGGCTCGCGCCTGCGCGGCGCATTGAATGAACTGCGCGAAGCCAATCCGAAAATCATAAAGGAAGTTCGCGGCATCGGTCTGATGGTAGGCATCGAATACATCCATGAATTCATGGGGCCTATGATGTCCGATGCGCTGGCGCGTCACGGTGTCTTTGCGGCCTATTCCGGCAACGCGCCGCAGGTCATGCGTTTTATGGCGCCGATTACAATCAGCGATTCAGAGATGGATGCTCTTATAGATGCTGTGCGTGGCGCGATTAAAGACATGAAAACGCTTCTGCCGCTGGCTCTTCCGGCTGCAAAAATTCCGGGAGTATTGAAACTGCTCAACAACGAGCGTTTTCAGACCTCGCTGTTCGGTGCGCTGCGAAAAATAGAAGACGGTGCAAAGGCCGTAGGCGGCATGCTGGGGAGGAAGTAAAATGAACGCAAACGGCAGAAACCGGCAGGATTTACTGGAGGCATACGCTGCAATGTTTTCCCGCAGCGGACTTGAAAACATGCAGCATGAGGGGCGCGCCGTAGTCGAAGCTGCGCGCGAGGGCGCATGTGTGTTCGACTCGGAAGGGCGGCGGTTCATCGACGGCGATTCGGCTGCCGGAATATTCAATCTCGGGCGACGCAATGCGATTCTGGTCGAAGAATTGAAATGTGCAGTGCGTGAAACCGATCAGGGGAATTTCCCGATGATTTCGGTAGAGAAAGCGCGTCTGGCACAGGCGCTGAGCGCGTTTGTCGGAGGGGAGCTTGATTGTTCGATATTCAGCGTCATGCGCGGTGAAACGGTCGAATTCGCCTGCAAGCTGGCGCGCGGCTTTACCGGTCGTCGCGAGCTTGTAACATTTGACGGGGCATATCTGGGCGAAACCGGTTTCGCCATGAGTCTTTCGGCCGATGCTCAGAAGGAAAAATACGGACCTCTGGTGCCGGATGTTCGAGTCCTACCATTCGGAGATATCAAGGCGGCGCGTGCAGGTGTTTCTGCAAAAAGCGCCGCCGTAATAATAGAACCTGTTCAGGCCGAAAATCACTGCCGTTGCGCTTCGGATTCTTATCTGATCGAACTGAAGAAAATCTGCCGTGACAGAGGCGTATTACTGGTGTTAGACGAGACGCAGAGCGGTTTCGGGCGTTGCGGCGACAGGTTCGCCTTTTTGCGTTCAGGCGTAGAGCCGGACATGCTTATCGTTGGCGAAGCTCTGGGCGGCGGTTTGTTCCCGATTGCCGCAACCGTCATAACGCAGCGTGTGAACGAATTTCTGAACGCCCATCCGATGATTCATCTTTCAACTTTTGGAGGCTCGGACATCGGTTGCCGTGTGGCGAAAAAAGCGCTTGAAATCTACAGTGAACTTGAGCCGTGGCATAACGCGCGTCGCATCGGCGACAGGTTGCGGAATGGTATTGAAACCGTTATTGCAGAGCAGCCGCAGTCGATAAAATCCCTGGCCGGCGTCGGCCTGTTGCTGTCGCTGCAACTTGCAGACGAAGAAGCCGCCTGTGCGTTCTGCCGTCGGGCTTCTCAGAACGGCCTGCTGCTGTCGCGCGGGCGTATAAGGCGCGACACCGTCATGCTGCGTCCTCCTCTTACGCTGACCGATGCCGAAGCGGATGAAATTCTGCATATCATCGGAGAGTCTGCCGGCGGCTGATATCTGTTGCGTATTTTTTCGTCCATTGCCGGACTTCTGCCAGTCGGAAATAGCCCACAAAAAACGGAATGCAACGCGTTCCGGTTCTTATCTGATGTTTTCAGATTTACTCAGTCCTGCTGAATTCATCCCAGATCGAGCGTTCGAGAATTTTTGCCTGCTCGTCTATTATCTGGCGCATCTGGAAGATGTTTTTCAGAATTATCCTGAAAGTTTCTGTTCTGGCTTCCGACTTTGCATCCAGGTCGATTTTTTTCATGTTCCATTCTGGGAAAATTCGTTTCAGATTTGCGCTCTGTTCCGAACTCAGGAGCAGGATATCTTCGTGGCGGCTGTCTTTTATTATTTCGCGGAACAGCGAGTCGATGTTTTCTCTGGGGCCTTCTATGACCTGGAAGAATATCCCGCCGGAAGCCATAAGAATTCCGGTTATTCCGAGCTCTTTATTCTTAATTGCCGCATTGTCTGCCAGTCTGCTCAATTCGTCGGCGTTCAAGGGTCTGGCGAAGCGGCTTATGTATTTCAATCGTTTCATTTCTGTTCTCCTGATTCGTCGTTTCAATAATTATAAAATAATACCGTTAAGCCGTTCAGCAAGGTCCGTTTCAATTTTTACTGATGCTCTCTTGAAAAAGCGCAGCATCGGCGTTATTCTTGCGCGTCTGTAACAGACGGGAGGTATGTTTTCATGTTCAAATGTTCTCGCGAACTCGGTCTGGCTGCGCTTGTGATCGGTTCTAATATATGGCTTTATACCGACAGTTGCGGGCGACGCTTTCTCATTGACAGCGGTCTGGCCTTTGAGCGCGCGGCTTTGCGTTATCATCTCTGGAAGGCCGGAGTAAGGCGCCGGGGCGATCTCACGGCGCTGTTGCTGACGCACAGGCATTCCGATCACGCTCAGAATGCGGCCTGGGTCAGGCGTGAATTCGATTGTCCGGTGCTGTGTCACGAGAACGATGCAGCTTACCTCTGTGGCAATATGCCTGTTGATCCCATGCCGCTTGGGCGGGGCAATTTTATTGATGACACCTGCGCCCGTTACGAAAACCGTTTCTTTGTGCAGATGAATGTTGACGACACGTTTTCATCCGGCCCATGGAAGTATGATTTTGTAGTAGTGCCTGTTTTCGGGCATACCGAAGGCTCGGTTATGCTCTACCACGAAAAATCCCGCATTCTGTTTTCCGGTGACGCCATTCTGGCCGGCATTCCGCCGTTCAGGCAGATAGAACAGCTTTCTCCGGCACGCATGGAATACAGCTGCGATATCAAATCCTGCTGGTGCAGCACGCTTGAATTTGTTGCTTCAGCTCCGCCGGTTCTGCATCTTGCCAGCGGTCACGGTCCTTACGTCGGACAGGACGTAATGCGCAAGCTCGGAAGGTTCCATATCGAAAACTCCAGTCGCCTGTTTCAGGTAAAAGACAGTATCGAGAAATGAATCTCTATATTGCAGATGCCTATTGACTTTCATTCCGAATAGGCGTATATGCTCTCCGGCTTTCGCAACCGATCCCCTCATAAGGGAGAGAATCGGCAGGGTCCATAAGTATTTACATGATGATTCAGAGCGAAAGTGAATCTCAGGCAGTTATTAAAATGTTGGCGTTAGAAAAAGAGCTCGATTCGGAAGAAGGCAATATTAAGGTCGCCTTCGTAGCCGGTGCTACCGGTTATGTCGGCGAAGAAGTTGTGCGCAACCTCATTAGCCTCGGTTTCAGGACCGTCGCGCACATCAGGCCCGATTCGTTCAGGCTTGAGAAGAAAAAGGCGTATTTCGAACAACTTGGCGCGGTGGTGGATACGACACCCTGGGAATTGAACGCCATGACGCAGACCATGAAGCGTATCCGCCCCGATGCGGTTTATTGCCTGGTCGGTACGACTCGCGCCAGAATGAAGCAGGTGGCGGAAGAGGGCGGTTCCATCGAAAGGGCTTCATATGAAGCCATCGACTACGGTCTTACGGTTCTTCTGGCCAGGGCTGCGTCTGACTCGCATCAGTCGCCGCGCTTTGTATACATTTCGGCAATCGGCAGCACTCCGTGGGCAAAAGGCAGTTATATGCAGGCCCATTACAGAGCGGAAAGCGCCGTTTTAACCAGCGGACTTCCATACACGGTGGCCCGGCCTGTGCTTATAACCGGCCCGGATCGCAAAGAAAACCGCCTTTTCGAGCGTGTTACGGCGCGCATTCTTGACGCCGTACTGGCCTTCGCTTCCCGTTTCGGCCTGCGCAGATTGTGGAAGAAATATGCTTCCATCGACGCCGCTTCCATGGCGAAAGCGCTGGTAAAACTGGCGAACAATCCCAACTGCGCAAATCGCGTAGTTGAAGCCCACGAACTGCGCGACATATAGGCTTTTCTGTGGAAATCTCCAGAGCTGATTTCTTGAGCTGACGAATTTATTGTGTTTGTTGGCATATGCATTTTCAGCTTTACTGTCAGACGGATTATATATATATTGCTTGTCCGGGCGGTCCGGTTTTGCCGGATTGCAGGAATCTAAGCTGCTTATAAAA
>JAKQSH010000346.1 GCA_029570245.1 Deltaproteobacteria bacterium
CGTTTACCATCTGCACACCGGAAAGCGACTCGGCGCACAGGCGGCGTTTGCGGCGCGAATGCGAAACAAGCCATTTGTGCTGACATTGCACGGCGGGATGTTCGGCATACCCGAAGCCGAAGAGCGCGATCTGCTCAAGGCGGCGCGTGGAAGTAGCGAATGGGGCAAGCTGGCCGGAGCACTGCTGGGTTCACGTAGTTTAGTGCGTGATGCCGATGCCGTATTATGCGTAAACCCGGCTGAAGTGGATGAAATCCGCAGCCGATACATCGGCAAGCTTGCGCTGCATCTGCCGAACGGCGTCAACATTCAGTCGTTCGAAAACGGCGACGGGCGCAGGTTCAAAAAAACTCACGGATTCAAGCCCGAAGATCGTCTTGTCGTATGCATCGGGCGCATCGACCATCAGAAAAATCAGGCGGCGCTGCTGGATGCTTTTGCCAGACTGGCTGCGCCGGAGAATCACCTGCATCTGGTGCTTATCGGGCCGCGAACAAACGACGAGTATGCCGAAAAGCTTCAGTCTCAGGCTGTCCGCCTCGGTGTGGATCACAGGTTTCACATGTTTCCTCCGATGTCAATGGGCTCTGAAGAACTGGCCGACGCCTACAGGTCGGCGGCTGTTTTTGCAGTGCCGTCGCTGCACGAGCCTTTCGGGATAGTCGCTCTGGAGGCATGGGCCGCAAAGCGCGCCGTTGTGGCGGCGCGAGTCGGCGGGCTGGCGCATTTCATCGAAGACGGGCGCGACGGTCTGCTGTTCTCGCACGACGAGCCGGATGGTCTGTATATGGCGCTTAAGGCGGTGCTGGAAAATCGCAATCTTGCACGCCGGCTGGGCGAAGCGGGTTATGCCAAAGCGCGCGATCACTATGGCTGGGGCGGAATAACCGAGCGTCTGCTTGATCTGTATGAGCGGCTTATACGGAGCCGCAAATGAGAAGGCGGCGTTTCAGAATATGGCACATAAGCGAACATCCGCATTTCTTCGGCGGAATCGAGCAGAATGTTCATGCTCTGGCTTCGGCCTTACGTATGCGCGGGCATGTTCATACGCTTGTTCACTGTGCAGAGAAAACTGCTGATGTCGATTACTGTGCACCGTTCCGACTGGTGCATGCGCTGTCGGATTTCACACAGTTAGAGGGGCTGGCCGCAGAGACTCTGCCGCAGGTAATCGTTGTACACCGACCTTTCGGCGTGGGCATGCTCGAAAAACTGTGCGGTATGGCGCCTGTAATCCGCATGGTGCACGATCACGACCTTGTCTGTCCCAGGCACCATAAATATTTCCCGTTGACTAAGAAAATCTGCCGGGAACCGGCTGGTCTGGCCTGCGTGCTGCACGGTTGTATTATCGGACGTGACAGAAGCGGACACCTGGTGCTTAACGATGTGGCGGAACGTCTTAAAGATATTGATGCTCATAAATGTGCAGCCCGAATCGTTGCCAACAGCAGCTATATAAAGAATGAATTACTGGCTAACGGGCTGCCAGCCGAAAAGATTGATGTGCTTGCGCCTCTGCCGGGGGATATTGAGTTTGAACGGCGCGAGTACCCGCAGGGCAGCGGAGAGATTCTGTACGTCGGTCAGCTGGTGCGCGGCAAGGGTGTCGATCTGTTGCTTGAGGCTCTCAGGCGTGTGAAATCGCAATGGCGTCTGAAAATCGTCGGTGACGGCAATATGCGCGGCGAACTGGAAAAGCTCGTCGATAAATATTCGTTTAATTCGCGTGTGGATTTTCTCGGCTCCGTACCGCACGACGATCTTGAAGAATTGTACGGCAATGCCGCACTGGTTGCGGTGCCGTCGCGCTGGGCGGAGCCTTTCGGGATGGTCGGCATCGAAGCCATGGCGGCAGCCCGTCCGGTTGCGGGTTTCGCCATAGGCGGCATAAACGACTGGTTGCTGCACGGAATAAACGGTCTTGCCGCACCCGCCGGAAATCTGTCTGTGCTGGCCTCGCATATCGACTGGCTTCTGTCTGATGCGAAGCTGGCGCGCCAGCTTGGAGAAAGCGGACGTGAAATATTTGACAAGAAATACCGCTTCCTGAATTATCTCTGCGCTTTTGAGAAAATCCTCAAAACGACTGTTCCAGATGAGGGTGAAACGCTGTAATGCAAACGACCTTTGAACAAAAGCCGCACGTCGGTATCTGCGCCGTTCCGCTTGAAGGCGGAAAGTCGGGCATCGGCGTGTATATAATTAAAATCATCAGGCATCTTTCCAAGCGCGATGATATGCGTTTGACGGTGTTCGGCTTCGAATCCGAAAGGCATCTGCTGGAAATCGGGCCCGGCGTAAACTTTGTGAGAATTCCAGAAATGTTTTCCGGTCTGGCTGCAGGACTGTTCTGGCATGCGGGCATTCTGCCGCTTCTGGCTCTGAGAAATCGTCTGGATGTGCTGTTTCTTCCTGCTGGAAATCGGCGCATGAGTCTGCGCCCGCCATTTGCTTCGTACAGACTGCTGTCCACCGTCCACGATCTGGCGCAGTTTCATCTGCCGCAGAAGTACGACCGTCTGCGTATACTATACGTAACGGAAGTGCTTCCGGCGATGTGGAAGAGCGCCGATGGCCTTATTGCGGTGAGTCACGCCACAAAGCGCGATCTTATCGAAAAAACCGCCTGCGAAGAGGCGAAAATAAGTGTTGTCTGGAATGGGGTCGAGCATGAGAATTTCAGGATCATTCCCGGCGAGGAAGCTCGTCGCGTTCTGCGTGAGCGGGGTTTTCTGCCTGAAAATTTCATTCTTTATGTCTCAAGGATTGAGCATCCCGGAAAAAATCACGTCGGACTTTTAAAAGCATACGCACTTCTGCGTGAACGCCGTCCCGATCTCAAGCAGCATCTCCTTTTCTGCGGCAGCGACTGGAGCGGTTCTGAAGCTGTTCATGCCGAAATTGTACGCCTGGGATTGAGAGAATACGTGCATACAACTGGTTTTATTGAACAAAATCTGCTACCATATTACTACTGTGCTGCGGACCTGATGGCTTTTCCATCGCTGTTTGAGGGATTCGGAATTCCGCTTATAGAAGCCATGGCGGCAGGGTTGCCGGTTGTTTCTTCCAACAGGGCTTCTCTGCCAGAAGTGCTTGGTAATGTCGGCTTGACATTCAATCCCGAAGACGCTTCGGAAATGTCGGCAGCGCTTGAAAAAGGGCTTTTCGACGAAAATTTCCGCCGCATGGCAGCAACGTGTGGACCAGTGAGGGCTGGTGAGTTCAGCTGGAAGCGTTCAGCTGACGAAACAGCTGATGTCCTTCTGGGTATATTGAGGTGATTTGAGATGAATGAAGCGAATCAGGGCGATTTAGTTCGACATGCGGAGAATGAAGAAGACGATATTTTCCGTAAGCTTGATATAAGGCGCTATATTCTGGCGCTGGTGCGAGGCTGGCGTGTTGTGGCATTGGTAACGCTGCTGTTTCTCATCATCGGCATCGTTGCCGCACTTTCAGTGCGTGGCCGCACTTTCAAGGCAACTGCCGTTCTGTTGCGCGTGGAGCCACAGAAAGGCGTGGTGCTGGGCGAAGGCGCTCATTTTCAGTTGTCAGAATTGAGCCTCGACACGCTGATCGCCACCGTAAAACTTCCGTCCAATCTGCAGAAAGTTATCGAGCAACTAAAGCTGGATGACGATATTTACGATCTGGGCGGCAAAATCACTCTTGACCGGAGCAACAATTCAAACCTTATAAATCTTTCCGCCGTAGGCGACAGTCCGGCTGAGGCAGTAAGCGTCGCAAATGCGGTTTCGGAAATTTTTATCGAACAGCGCAACGAAAACAGAAGAGAAGAAATACGGCGCTCCATAAAAGAACTTGACGAGCTTATAAAAACCGCAGACGAGAAGTTCGCCGCAGCATCGGACGAAGTTGCTCAATTCAGCAAGGAACACGGCATTATTATGCTGGATGTCGAGACGGAGCAGAATCTTCAGAAAATAGCCGATTTGAAGGCGCAGATAGAAGATGCGCGTGTCGAACTCAGCATGGCCAATCGTCAGATGAGCAGCTTCGGCTCCGGTTCTGATTCGATTTCCGAAACGGTCGGTGCGCAGAAAATGGCGGAGTTGCAGTCGCAGCTGGATAACCTGCGGACGCGTTATACTGATGAGAATCCGCAGATCGCCAAACTGCAGAACGAAATCGCCGCTATTCGAAACAGCTTTGCAAAAGAACAGAAGGGCAGACTGATGTCCGAATCCAGCGGTCTTGCGAGCAAGATAGCTTCGCTGGAATCTCAGCGCAAAGAATTGCAGGACAGACTGAAGAACCTGACCGAAAATCAGAAGGGTTATGCGGCTGTGCGTCAGAAACTCATTCTGGCCAAGCAGATGCTACAGAATCTTATGATACGTCGTGAAGAGGCCAACGCACTTCTTAAATCCGAGAACGGTGAATTCCGCCTGCTCGAAAAAGCCGTACCGGCCAAGTATCCCGAAGAATCACTGGCCAAGGTTTATGGCGCCGGAATTCCGCTGGCCGGGTTTATTATTGCTGTTCTGATACTGCTGCTGGCCGAGTTCTTAAACTCCACCGTGAAGTCGGCCCGCGAGATATTCCGCAGATACGGTTTGCACACGCTGGGCCAGCATCTGCATGATCCCGAAGCTCCGGCGGATATGCCTCATATCGACACTGGCGTCTATCGTCCGCTGGTTTCGACTCTGACTGTCGATAAAACGCTTGAGGGACGCAGAATAATCGGTTTGTATTCCACAACCGGCGGCAGCGGTCAGACCACCGTATGCGAAAATCTGGCGTTGGCTCTGGCTGGGCGCGGTCAGAAAGTGCTGGTAGTCGATCTCAACATTTGCGACAGAAACGGTATCCATCTGGATATTTTCTCTGTCGCCAGGGGCGAGTATGAGGCGCACGATCTCATTGTAAAAGGCGGGGATGGCCGTCCAGACAGGTTTTTCGCCGGAATGAGCGACCCGTCGCAATTCGACTTTTTTGCATCTGAGAAAATACGTGAGATTCTGCACGAACTCAGCCGCTCTTATGACCTGCTGCTGGTGGATATTCCACCGGCATTCGAATATGCCCAGACGATTGAACTGCTTTCAGCGCTTGACGCCGCAATTATCGTCGTGCGTGCCGGACGTACTCAGAAAGATCACCTTGAGCGGGTCGTGCGCCTTTTTTCCCAAGGGCGGGAGCGCCTTCTGGGGGTGTTCATTTCGGATGCCGAGCCTTTTCTGGCCCGCAGGCATGAAATCGCAATGGCCGACTCCTACAGAAAAATAGAAATCGGAAGAGACTGTGTGGAGAGATTCTTTTTGAAGAAACTGATGTCGTGATGAAAAAATACTGTTAACGGCAATATTTGTTGTGGCGGCGTTCTGCATGGCGTCATGTGTAGCGGATCGCAGACCAGAACTGCCTGAGGTCGCGGTGCCTGAGACACCTGTTCCGGCAGTGCCGACTCCAAATGTCACATTCGAGCAGATGCTTGATATGGAGCAGCATCAGACCGGTTCATATCTGCTCGGCCCCGGCGACACCATTACCATTTCGGTGTACGGCGAAGAGGCTCTGACTCGTACTGTCACAGTTGAGCCTAACGGACGTTTCACATTTCCGCTGATCGGTGAAATAGAAGCACGCGACAGGCGAGTTTCCGACATAGTCAAAGAAATGGATGAGCGTCTTGGAAAATATCTGGCCATTGCAAAGACAGACATAATCATAAATCAGTTCTCAAGCAATCAGGTCATTATTCTGGGTGAGGGCTTCGAAAAGCCCGGCACTTATACGCTGAGCGGAGATGTGCGGATACTTGAAGCCATCGCCATGGCCGGCGGGTTACGCACAGTCAACGTCAACGAAGTAGAGCTTCCGGGCGCCGACCTGCATCGGGCTTATCTGGCGCGCGGTGAAAGCATACTGCCTATTGATTTCGAGGCGCTTTTGACCAGAGGCGACATGAAATATAATATCCGTCTGCGTCCAAGAGATATTATTTATGTGCCTTTGATGACCAGCACCGAAGTGTTTGTTCTGGGTTCCGTCAACAATGCCAGAGCCGTTCCGCTGCATAGCCGGCTTACCCTCACCAAGGCAATAACACTTGCCGGCGGGTTTACGGCGAATGCAAAAATCACCAAGGTCAGAATCGTTCGCAGCACCGGAGCCGAACGGGAAGTTTTTTATGTGAACCTCAAAGCCATATTGCAGGGCAGCGAACCGGATTTTGATCTGCAGGCCAACGACATCGTTTATGTAGAAGAAAGAGTGTTGTAGCGGGGCATGAAAAAGACCTTCGACAAATCGCTGAAGCTGGACAAGCCCTTAACCGACATGGGCCGCAGGCTTCTTGACGTTTCACTTGCATCGGCGCTTGCTCCGCTGTCGCTGGCGGCTTCGACTTTGGCTGCTTTTACGCTGCTTGCCAACGGCAGATTCGATCTGCTTGAAGAAGGTCGGCGTATCGGTCTGGACGGCCAGCCGTTCAGGCAACTGCGTCTGAAAACTCCGCTTGCTCCGCACAAATTCAAGCGCCTGTGTGAAGTGCTGAAGCGTGTGCATGCTTATGATGCTCCAATGATATTCAATGTTCTGAAGGGAGAAATGGCTTTCGTCGGCCCTGAGCCGATAAGCCTTAACGAAGCGGAAGAACTTAAAGAACATGAACTTCTGCGATTCTCCGTCAGGCCGGGTCTGACAGATACCTACAAGCTGCGCAAGCGCATGAATATTGCCTTTGAAAGTCGTAGTGTTCTTGAGCGCGCATATATTGCCAGGCGCAGTGTCAAGAAAGATATGGCGATAATCGCCCGCACCGTTCCGACGCTTATTCTGGGGCGTCAGGCTCCAGTTTATGCCGATTCGTTTGTGCTGCGTGACGTGAAAATCGACAACATGACCATGCGTGAAGTCATTGATCGCCTTATTAAGCTCTCGGCAGAAGGCAGGCATCATGTCGCTTTTGTGAACGCACACTGTTTTAATGTTTACAGCGACGACGAAGAATACGGGTACATTCTGAAGCGCACCGATCTTACGCTTCCTGATGGATTCGGAATAAAACTGGCTGGAATTATGATAGGCGCGGAAGTGCGCGAGAACGTGAACGGCACTGATCTTTTTCCGCGTTTGTGTCGCGCCTGCGTTCTCAACGGCAAAAGTATTTTCCTGCTGGGGGCTGCGCCCGGCATAGCTGCGAAAGTACGCGAAAAAATGCTCGAAATATACCCCGATCTTTCGATCGTGGGAGCTGAGCACGGATATTTCGAGGAAGGTTCGCCTGACGAGCGTGATCTGATTGCCAGAATCAATGAGCGCCGCCCTGATTTTCTTCTGGTGGCTATGGGCGTTCCACGTCAGGAAAAATGGATAGATGCGCATCTGCATGAGCTTTCCGTAGGTGTGGCAATGGGTGTCGGCGGTCTTTTCGATTTCTATTCGGGGCGCATTCCGCGCGCGCCGCTGTGGATGAGAGAGTTGGGGCTTGAGTGGACATGGCGGCTGGCCCAGGAACCGCAACGCATGTTCAGGCGGTATATTTTCGGTAATCCGCGTTTCATGTTCGATGTCTGGCGCTGGTACTACGGGCAGGCGCGCACACAGCTCATAAATCGCTTCGACGATATCGACCTGCCGCTAAACATGTATCGCGAGGAAATGGAGTTCCAGCTTCGGCGCGTTCTGTGGTGGATTGCCACCGACGGCAGCTTGAAGCTGAAGCGTTTTATCGACGTCGCGGCATCGTCTGTCGGTCTTCTTGCGCTTTCGCCGCTTTTTCTCGCGACGGCTGCTGCAATCAAAATCGAGGACCCGTCGGGCCCGGTTTTTTACGCTCAGGAACGCGTCGGATTGCACGGAAAAATGTTCCGCATGTACAAGTTCCGTTCAATGGTGAAAGACGCCGACCGTTTGCGTGCACAACTGATGGAGCAGAACGAATCAGGGGCCGGTGTGCTGTTCAAAATGAAGAACGATCCGCGTGTTACGCGCGTCGGAAAATTCATCCGCAAATATTCCATCGACGAGTTGCCGCAGATTTACAACGTGCTGAAAGGCGATATGTCGATTGTGGGGCCGCGTCCTCATCTGGTTTCAGAGATGGAACAGTATGGTGTGAAAGAACGTGACCGGCTCGAAGTCACGCCTGGACTGACCTGTCTTTGGCAGGTTGGAGGCAGAAGTATGCTGGATTTCAACCAGCAGGTGAACCTTGACAAGCGTTATATTCAGAATCAGAGTCTGTGGGGGGATGTGAAGCTGATTCTGAAAACCATTCCCGTCGTATTGAGTGGTTCCGGGGCATATTGACAGGGAGAAAATTCATAATATGAAGCAGGTTCTGATTCACACCAGCGATGCCGGTTACGGCCCGCTCGGCAGAAGCGTTCCGCCGGCGCTGATCCCTCTGCTGAACAAGCCACTTGCACAACACCAGATTGAGCAGGGCTATGCCTGCGGCATTCGCGACATGTATCTTATTGCATCCACAGGTTTGAACGAGGTCAACGCCTATTATGGAGACGGGTCGCGCTTCGGAGTCAGGCTGGGCGTGCTTATCGGTTCTTCAAACGGAGACGAGTGCCGCAGTCTTCTCAAACACCGTTTTCTATTTGACTCGCGCTTTGTTCTGGTTTCCGGTTTCCGGCTGGGAGAGCTCAAGCTTAAAAACACACTGCGGCGGCACCGCGAATCCGGCAATGTCGTTTCGCTCATCTGCAGCAGCGATAATGAAGACATAATTGCGGCCATAATCGAACCGGAGGCTGAAGGTCTGATCGAAAAGCTTTCAGGTTCTTTGCTGGAAGCTCTGCTTGCGGAAGTTTCGAATGAAACCTCCAGGACAGGAGTTATTCGGACTAAATCCGAATCCGTCAGCGGTTACGGCCTGAAGTCCATAATGGAAATAAACCGACGCCTTCTGCGCAACCCGCTTTCTTTTACACACAATCAGTATTTCGAAGAGGGACACGGGTTCTTTATCGGTCGCGGCACTTTCATTCATCCGTCGGCGCGCATCAACAGGCCGGTAATGATAGGCAGCTATTGTCAGATTATGAACGGTGCGGAGGTGGGACCGAACGTTGTTCTTGGCGACAACAGCCTGATTGCCGGAAAAGCGCATGTGTCTGAAGCTTTGATAATGGAAAATTCTTATATCGGCAAAATGACGCATATCGAAAACTGCATCGTGGCGCAGAACCTCATTTTCGACCCAGAAACAGAGGAGCGGACTTACATTTCCGACGCTTTTCTGCTGGGGCGTCTGGATCGCAACGTCTTCGGCGAAATGGCGGAGAACGTTTTCAATCGAGGAATAGCGCTGGGGGCTCTTGTTACGCTTGCTCCGCTGGGGCTGGCGTCTTCGCTGCTTTCTCTTAAAAAATACGGAAAACACATCGACGAGCGCGAAGTGGTGGGACGCGGAAATGCAGAGACGGTAAAAGACATCGAATATCTGCCGCGTTTCAAGCTGGTCTGTTTTCCGGGAAGCGATCTTCCTCTGCCATGGTGGCCGCGTCTTGTCAACGTTGTACGCGGCGATATGACGCTTGTCGGTCCGCGTCCTTTCACGCCTGAGCGCGCATCGCGTATGAGCGATGAATGGCAGCTGGGACGTTTCAGTTCCGCCCCCGGTTTGACAGGTGTGGCGTCATTTTCAGATGATGAAAGCGAAAAGGATGTCGCCGAAAGCCTCTATGTCCGCAAAAAGTCAATCAGGCTGGATGCTAAAATACTCTTGGCCAGACTGGCTCGCCCTTTGATCGGAAAGAAACTGGCGCGTAAACTGGTGGGAATATAGTGCGGCTATTCAGCCCCTGCCGTCCGGCGTGATCTGAAAAGCATAGAGAGGCAGAAACAGTCGTTTCCCCGCGTGTAATTCATTTCATCTGCTGCCCACTTCATTATTACCATGCCGCGATGGCTTTCCGCCAGCGGGTCTTCTGACAATACCGGTCTTTCAAGCAGTTCCGGGCAGGGACCTTTGCCGGGATCGAAAATATGAAAAACGTGATTTTCGCCCTGAAGCTCATATTCCACTCTGATCAAGTCGGAGCCGTTGTTGGCGCAACCGTGAATCACCGAGTTGGTGATGGCCTCGGTCAGAGCGATGTTGATTCTGAAATGCAGGTCCTGATCGTCGTCGGAATGTACGGCTGCATCGGCCATGCTTTCGCTTACAGGGCCGACCTGATCGAGTTGCGCTTTTATTGTGGCGCTTTTAACTTGCGACATATCTTGAGAGTGTCTCGACAGTGTCATTCTCATTCTCAAAGATTTCGAAGACTTTGTATAGCTGTGTCAACTCGAATACCGATTTGACCTGTCTGTTCAGGCCCCACAGCGCCATGCTTCCGTTTCGTCCGATTTTTTTCATTCCAGAAACAAGGGCGCCAAGACCGGAACTGTCTATAAAATTGACCTGTGACATGTCGATGCCGATGAGCGTCTTGCCTTCTTCGATAAGCGCCGACAGATGCGACTTGAGGTCCGGTGCTTTCGTTGCGTCGATACGGCTCTCCTGTATGCGGATTATTGTAATCCTGTTTTCCGTCCTGGTTTCAATATTCATCGAACCCTCTCCGATATTTAATGACGTATGATTCAGTTTCAGACATCAACATCCACACTCAATACGAATTCGGCGATAGCCGCCTGCAAATCTTTAAGTTCTTCCTGGAACTCGCCGAAGTTACGCGTTATGCGTTCCATCTGTGCAGCTCCTGCTGCGTGCCAGATAAGCAGCGCCGAGCTGCTGAGCTTTTCGGCCCCGATGCTTATTGCAGAACCTTTTATAAGATGTGCAAGTTCCTGTATTTTGTCGAACTGCCGTTTTTCGATGGCTTCTTTGAGCGATTCGGTGTGTTTTTTTGTATCAACCAGGAACAGTTTTGCCAGTTCCACTGCTATATTTCTGTCTTGCTCAACACGGTTAAGCAGCGCCTGGCGGTTGAGTATGGCCTGAGTGCTGTTGAAATGCGGCAGGCGGTCTTCCCGGATTTCGAATTTCTCGATCTTTCTTATAAGATCATTCGGGTCTATCGGTTTCGAGATGTAATCATCCATTCCGACTTCTATGCACTTTTCCCGGTCGCCTTTCAGTGCGTGAGCGGTAAGTGCGATTATCGGGATGTGTTTATCTGTGCCCTGCTCACGCTTGCGTATTTCTATGGTCGCGTTGTAACCATCCATCAGCGGCATCTGAATATCCATGAGGATGATGTCGAATTCGTCCTTCTTGAGAGCCTCAAGAACTTCGCGACCATTCTGAGCCAGCACCACTTTGTGACCGCGTTTTCTGAGTGCGGTATCCACTATTCTCTGGTTGACCACATTGTCTTCGGCGAACAGGATTTTCAGCTCCCGCTGTTTTCTTTCTTCTTCGCCGCCGCCTTCACCTTCGAAATCTTCCGACATTGAAAGCTCTTTTTCTTCAAGAGCAAGGAAGATGGCCTTGAGCAGATCGTCCTGTTTAACCGGCTTGGTCAGATAGGATGTAATGCCGATTTTGCGGCAACGACTGCTGGCTCCGATGGTGTCGCCGGAAGAAAGCATCATAACCGTGCTCTTGGCCAGCGCGGGGTTCTGGCGTATTTTTTCCGCCAGCGAGAAGCCGTCCATTTTCGGCATCTGAGCGTCGATTATCACCAGTTTATAAGGTTCGCCTTCGGCTTCGGCGCGCGCCAGTTCACCCAGCGCTTCGGCTCCGCTGCTGAACGAAATGGATTTCATTTCCCACTGCTGCACCATTTCTTCAAGTATCCAGCGGTTTGTGGCGTTGTCGTCCACAATCATTACGCGCAGACCGGGCTGAATTCCGAAGGATGCCGGCGTAATTCTGCGGCGCGGATGCTTCTGCACTGTAAGCCCGATGGTAAAATAAAAAGTGCTGCCGCGCCCGACTTCGCTTTCAATCCAGATATGACCGTGCATAAGGTCGATGATGCGGCTTGCTATTGCCAGACCGAGACCGGTTCCTTCGTGCTGACGAGTGATGGAACTGTCGCCCTGGTAGAATGCGTTGAAAATCTTGACCTGTTTCTCCGGTGGAATTCCGATGCCCTGATCCGTAACCGAGAACAGCAGAAAAGCTTCGCCGTCTTCGATGCTTTTCAGTTCCGCACGCAACGTTATGTCGCCTTTGTCCGAAAACTTAATGGCGTTTCCAAGCAGATTGAGGATGATCTGTCGCAGTCTGTAGGGATCGCCGATTACTTCGTCTGGCACGTCTGGTGTAACATGGTATATGAGTTCCAGACCTTTTTCTTCTGCTTTGGGGCTGAGCATGCGCACTGTTTCGTGCAGCACGTCGTTCAGGTTGAAGTCGACCCGGTCCAATTCCAGCTCTCCGGCTTCGATTTTGGAGAAGTCCAGGATGCGGTTCACCAGTTCAAGCAGATGGTCGGCGCTTTTGTATATTGTGTCGCAGTATTCGCGCTGCTCTCTGGAAAGCTGAGTGCCGAGCAGGAGCGACGACATTCCAAGCACACCGTTAATCGGAGTGCGGATTTCGTGACTGATGTTCGCCAGAAATTCGCTTTTGGCAAGGTTGGCTTTTTCTGCGGCATGGCGAGCTTCGACAAGGTCGGAAACATTCAGGAAGTTCAGAATTATTCCGGCATAGCGACCGTTGCGGTACATGGGCTGCACGCGCAATGAAATCTGCAGGCCGAACATTTCGGTATTTATGCTGAACGCACGAATGACCGTGCCGGATTTGAACTGCATCAGCACCGGTTTCAGGCGCGCCGTGACGTGCTGGTAGTCGAGTTCCCAGAGTTTCTTGCCGATCACATGTTCGGCTTTCTGGCCTGTGACGTTCAACTGCCAGGTGTTTATTTCGGTGATCACGT
>JAKQSH010000351.1 GCA_029570245.1 Deltaproteobacteria bacterium
CGAAAGTATCCTTGCCGAACTTTGTTTCAAGTGCGGCGGAAACATGCGGTCCCAGACCGGCAAGAACCGAACGGTAAACAAAACGGCCTTCCGAACCGGTTACGGTGACTTCGTTTACTTCAAGATCGGCAGCCTTGAAAATGTCTTTGATCTTGGCTTCATCGACTTTTTCGTTGACCGTGAATTCAACCTTATCGCCGCCGGACTCGGAATGGAAGAAACGCCTGAAACCCTTGTCTTCGAATTCATTTTTGAGACCTGTTTCAAGAGCGGTCTTTCGTTCTGGCGTAACATACGAAATACGTGCCAATTTGAGCAGGAACTCGTTCTTGCTGGCGGCTCCGAAGCTCTGAACCTCGCTTTTTATGCCGGGCATCGAGTCCAGCGCCGCGCGGATGTCGGATATGCCGACTGTGTTTTTGAATTTGACCTGGATTTCCGTACCACCGGCGAAGTCGATGCCGTAGTTGAGGCCCATGATCAAGGTTACGATCCAGGAAAGAAGAACCAGAATGCCGGAGCCCAGCAGGAACTTCGGAGCATTTGGAATAAAACCGATATTTGTGTCGTGTCTGATGAATTCCATTTTAACAGCCCCTTATACGCTCAGGGTTTCAGACTTGAAGCGGCTGGTGATCCAGTCGAAAACAACGCGAGTGCAGAACAGTGCGGTGAACATCGAGCATACGATACCGATAATCAGCGTTACGGCAAAGCCTTTGACTGGGCCGGTGCCGTAGCTCCACAGAATGAAGCCTGCCAGAACGGTAGTGATGTTGGAGTCGAAAATCGTCCAAAATGCTCTGGCGTAACCGGCTTCGATGGCCGCCTTGGCCGTTTTGCCGATGCGCAGTTCTTCTCTGATGCGTTCGTAGATAATGACGTTTGCGTCAACCGCCATACCGATTGTAAGAACGATACCGGCCAAGCCCGGCAGCGTAAGTGTTGCTTTGAACGCAGACATTATGGACAACATGAAAAGCACGTTGAATATCAGTGCGAAGTCTGCAACAAGACCGGACACTTTGTAGTATATGACCATGAAGATAACTACAAGAGCCATACCTACGATGAGTGAAATAAGTCCGCTGTTGATTGAGTCCTGGCCGAGGGTCGGGCCGACAGTACGCGTTTCCTCGAAACGTACCGGGGCGGGCAGGGCGCCTGCGCGCAGTACGATTGAGAGGTCTTCGGCCTCTTTCATAAGTTCACTGTACGATTTGAGAGAATTGAGAGTAATCATCGCTCTTCCGCCGGAAATCCTGGACTGAATGACCGGAGCGGATTTGACGCGATTATCGAGCACTATCGCCATTCTGTCGTGAATGTGATCACCGGTTACCTGAGCAAAAGTTTTGGCTCCGGTGCGGTCGAAGTTCATCGAAACGTAAGGACGGTTTTTCTGCTGGTCGATGCTTACGCGGGCGTCGGTGATGGTGTCGCCGGTGAGCATTACTTTGCGGAACAGGTTGTAGCTGCGGACGCGGGTCTGATTTTTGTTCGCGTCTTCATATTCTTCGAAAAGAATCTCATGCTCGGCGTCTATCTTGTCTTTGAGAAATTCCTTTATTGCGGCAATGTTTTTTCCGTCGGGGTCTTTTACCGCCGAAATATAAGGTGATCTTCTAAGCTGACCGTTTTTGTCTTTCTGGGATTCCCAGCTCATTTCCCAGCCTTCCGGGAACTGACCTTCGTATTTCGACAGGGCCTTGTAATCTTCGTCCACAATCTTGAATTCCAGCTGAGCGGTCTGACCGATCATTTTGCGGGCGCGCTCAACATCTTCGATACCCGGAATCTGGATGAGAATGGAAGTGTCGCCCTGCTTGGCAACCAGAGCTTCGCGAACCGCCATTTCGTCGATACGGTTACGCAGAGTCTCTATTGCCTGCAGAACTGCGGATTTTTTACGATGGTCGGAGAAATCTTCTCTTATTTCAAAAAGAAGCTCGTTGTCTTTTACATTGCCATCTTCGACAATCTGCATGTTACCGAGAAACTCTACAAGCTGCTTGCGCGAGCTTTCCATCTTTTCCGGAGTTTCGAAGCCGACGATCAGACGCGGTTCACCTTCGACGGAACGGATGTTCTGGCAGGCGAGGTCTTCATCGTCGCAGTAGCGGCTGACATCTTCTGTCAGGCGGTCTACGTAATCTACTACCGCTTTTTCGACTTCCACACCCAGAACCAGATGAACGCCGCCCTGAAGGTCCAGACCGAGGCTCAATTCCGAGTCGATGATGTCGTTGTACCAATCGGGTACCTTGTCTTTACCGACCAGAGTCGGAATGAGGTACAGGATGGCAAGAACAACCAGAACTGCGATCAGGCTTGTTTTCCACCACCAGATTTTTTCCATTACAACCTACCTTTTGCTTTCATTTAATGCGAATGCTTGGGTTAGAAATACAAAAAAGGATAAAATTCTACTTTTTCTCTTTGTCCTTCTGCGCTTCTTCTTCCTTCAGAGCGGCAATCTGGCTGCGCTGAATGCGTACGCGTACATTGGGAGCTATTTCCAGTGTCGCGACAGTATCGGTCAGTCCGACGATTTTTCCGTAAATGCCGCCGGAAGTGATTACTTCCTGTTCGCGCTGCAGGCTGCTGAGCATGTTCTGATGGGCTTTCTGACGTTTCTGCTGCGGACGGATGAGCAGGAGATAGAAAATCAGAATGATAATGCCGACCTGAAGCAGCAGTTCCCACATTCCCATGCCTTTCTGCTGCTCGGCCTGTGTAACGATGATATTGCTTATTGTTGTCCAGGGCACACTTAACCTCCAGAATTTACTGGGTTTATATTGTCCGCACGCTAAGCGCGCGGAAATCCCTCCTATTAAAAGGCTGAATACTTCTATCAGAAAGAGCCGGAACGGTCAATTAATTCCTTATAAAGGAAGGCATTTTATGCTTCAGCAACTCTGATGTGTCAGGCAAATGTCGGTTCATCTGTAACATAATGGTTTAACTGAATTTTATCGCATTGTTGAACTTGTTTTTCAGCGGGCGCAGGGGCCGCATTTCTGCGGAATGAATTCGGCGGAGTTCGGATAAATTGTGACGAGCTGACGGTTGGGCAGGTTTTTGTCCTGTTTGCAGACAACCACCATGTCGTAATCATATGTTTTCATGCGGCTGCGGAAATTACGCACGATTTCAGGCTTGCCTGGGTCGCGACAGACCCAGGTGTAAGCTTCCCATCCCAGAATCATCAATTCTTCAAGGCTCTGATCCTTATCCCAGCCGCCGACCATTTTGCAGTCGTCGGGGTTGCCGTCCACTATTCGGTACTGCAACAGTGTCGCTTCGCGTTTCTGGCGATTTACGGCACTCAGGTCGCGGACAAAACACAGCACGCCGTCATTCACCAGTTTTTCGTAACGCGGCCCCCAGTGCAATCCGCCGGAGCCGATCATGGACCACTTGATGCGTGAGGCCGGGTTGTGATAGAAGTCGCCGCATACTATGTGCCTGAAAGGCGCAGCCGGTTGCGGCTCACTCCAGGGTATCCAGAAACGGTCTTTTAGCACGCGGTTTTCGAGCTGCTGCCATTCGGGGAAACTCTCATCCATTATCTCTTTGAATTTTTCGGATTCAAACAGCAGGTTGATAAGCTCATAAAAACCGGCGGGGTCTTTCGAATCGTTTTCCAGGTCTCCGTTGTCCAGACGCCCGCAGATTTCGAACGCTTTCTGCTCAAGCGGAGTGAAGACTTTTGCACTGTCATGTTTTTCAGATTCGCTGTGCTCGCACGAACAGAAAAACAACATCAATACGACAGAAATAAAAGCCATAAATTCGAATTTGCCGGAAAATGCGTTCATGTAAACACCAGAAAATAAAAACAGGATGTCCTTCCCCCTTGAGGCAGAATTATTTATACATCAGTTACTGCGATATGCAAGATAATCAGACTCCGGCGGCCTGAAATTTCTTTTCGCAGGCGTCGCGTATGAAAGCGACTATATCTCCGGTGTCGGTTCCAGGCGGGAACAGCGCCGCGGCTCCGGCTTCTTTCAGCATCGGAATGTCGCCATCTGGAATTATTCCTCCGCCAACAACAATTATGTCTTCTGCCCCTTTCTGTCGCAGAAGCTCAGTCACTTTGGGCAGCAGAAAGCGGTGCGCGCCGGACATCATGGACAGCCCCACAACGTCAACGTCTTCCTGAATAGCGGTATTGACGATCATTTCCGGCGTCTGGTGCAGGCCGGTGTAAATTACTTCAAAACCGGCGTCGCGCAAGGCACGCGCCACCACTTTTGCGCCTCTGTCATGTCCGTCCAGTCCGGGTTTTGCGACAAGAATTCTGATTTTCCGTGTACTCATTTTTCACCTCGTCAAATATAAGCCGGGTCGCGGTATTCTCCGAATACGCGCCTGAACGCATCGCAGATTTCCTGCAGTGTCACATAATCGCGCACTGCGTCCACGATAAACGGCATGGTGTTGTCACTGCCCGCCGCCACTCTTTCGAGCGTTTCGATGTGCCGCCGCACTTTGTCGGCGTCGCGTCTTTTTTTCACTTCGGCCAGGTTGGCAATCTGATTGCGTTCGGTTTCGTCTGAAATATACAGTGTCGGTATATCAACGCCGCTTTCACTGTTGTATTTCGTGACTCCGACGACTTCTTTTTCGTGCTTTTCCAGCTGACGCTGATAACGGAAAGCGGCATCCGAGATTTCCTTCTGCGGAAAACCGCGCTCGATGGCCGGAATTATGCCGCCCATTTCGTCGATGCGTCTGATGTAGTCGAAGGCTTCGCGCTCCATGCGATTTGTAAGCGCTTCAACGAAATAACTTCCGCCCAGCGGGTCGATGGTATTTGCGACGCCGGATTCTTCTTCGATGATCTGCTGCGTGCGTAATGCTATGCGTACTGCGTCTTCGGTGGGCAGCGCCAGCGTTTCGTCAAGTGAGTTCGTGTGCAGCGACTGAGTTCCGCCCAGCACGGCGGCCAGAGCCTGTATGGCTGTGCGCACTACATTGTTGTAAGGCTGCTGTGCCGTAAGCGAACAACCAGCCGTCTGAGTATGGAAACGCAGCATCCACGAACGCGGATTCTTCGCGCCGAAACGCTCACGCATTATGCGCGCCCACATGCGCCGCGCGGCGCGGAATTTTGCAATCTCTTCGAAGAAATCGTTGTGAGAGTTAAAGAAAAAACTCAGACGTCCGGCGAAATCGTCAACATTCATGCCTCTGTCCACGCAAGTTTGAACATAGCCGATTCCGTCTGCCAGCGTGAACGCCAGTTCCTGTACGGCTGTTGAACCGGCTTCGCGGATGTGATAACCCGAAATGGAAATGGTATTCCACTTCGGAACATGCTTCGAGCAGAATTCTATCATGTCGGCGATCAGTCGCATGGACGGGCGCGGCGGATATATCCAGCTTTTCTGTGCGATGTATTCTTTGAGTATGTCGTTCTGTGTCGTGCCGGTGACTCTGTTCCAGGGTACGCCATGCTTTTCCGCCACAACCAGATACATCGCCAGCAGTACAGATGCAGGCGGATTGATGGTCATGCTGGTGCTTACGCGGTCAAGAGGGATGCCGTCGAAAATTATTTCCATGTCGCGCAGAGAATCCACCGCAACACCGCATTTTCCCACTTCGCCGCGCGAGCGCTCGGAATCGGAGTCGTAGCCCA
>JAKQSH010000375.1 GCA_029570245.1 Deltaproteobacteria bacterium
GTTGCTTGAGGGAGAGAAAGATTCGTTCGCTCGCGGAGAACTCTGCCGCAAACTGGCGGATATTTCGCTTCACCGCAACGAAGACCCGGAGAAAGCATTCGAATATATTTCGGCAGCGCTCGACACCGATTATCTGGAAGACGGTCTGATTGACCTCGGTTTTGAGGCGGCGCGTTATCTCGACTCCGAGAAAAAACTGCTTGAAATGCTGGAAAAGCGCGTCAAACGTGAAGCTGACGCTGTTCGCAAATCCGAAATTCATCTTTGCGTCGCAAACGCTTACTGGAAGCACGTTCAGGATGCCGCAGGGGCGGAGGAACACATTCTTGAAGCGGTGGAACTGTGTCCGGAATCGGTATCGGTGCTCGGCAAAGCATGCACATTCTACGAGGGTGTGCAGCAGTGGTCCGAATATGCGGAAACTGCTCTCAAGCTCGCCGAAATAATGGAGGAAAGCACCGAACGCAAACAGATTCTGTATAAGGCCGCCGAAGTTTTTGAAAACAGACTTTCTCAACTGGAAAAGGCTGCCGGAGTTTACGAAAAAATATTCAGCCTCGATTCTTCCGACGAAAAGGCGCTCTCGGAAGCCTGTCGTATCTATGAAGCTCTGGGCGAATGGAGCAGAGCCTGCGATACTATCCGGTATCTGCTGAATATGGTGAAAACTTCACAGGATCGTCTGGCTCTCAAGCTGCGTCTGGCTGAAATCGAAAATGTCAGACTCAACCAGTATGAAATAGCAGCCAATCTGTATAAGGAAATCCTTGCAGACGATCCGCAGAACGACAGAGCCGTTTCTGCCTTGGAAGGATTGATGGAAAACGGCCAGGCTCTTGCGGCTGTCGCGGCGACGCTGCTTCCGGTATATGAACAGCGGCACGACGCTACCCGCATGACTCAGGTGCTTACTATTCAGTATGCAATGGCGAAACCGGAAGATTTGTATGCCCTGGCTGTAAGAATCGCCGGATTGTTTGAAGAAGAACTGGGTGATCCGGCATTCGCTTTAGAATGGTACGGCAAGGCTTACCTTAACGAACAGGGCGCTTCGCTGCTGGATCACCTGGTTGAATTGGCAGAGCGCACCGGTAATTACGCAAAACTGGTCGAAATCGGCCAGGGCCGCCTTGAGCACGGCTGCGCGAACGACGAAGAAAAGAAAACGCTGCTTTATATCATGGCCGAAAAGCAGCTCAACAAACTCGAAAATCTGGAAGGCGCAAAGATCAACTTCCGTGCCATTCTTGAGCAATGGCCTGAAGAAGAACGCGTGCTGGACGCCCTGATCCAGATTGCGCGCGCCGAGCAGAATTTTGCCGATCTTGTTGAGCTTCTGGACCGCAAGCGTGTTGTGGCTTCGGAGAAAAACATTCGCCGTGCCGCTTCCATCGAAATGGCAGAAATCTGTCACGAACGCTTCGAAGACAATTCCCGCGCCATTACTCTTTTAAAGGAACTTCTGGACGAACGCGAAAACGACGCCGAAATAAGCGACAGGCTGGCCTTCATTTACGAGCTTGAAGGCCGCTATGAAGAACTCTACGAATTACTTAACATCCGTCTCAAGTATCTGCGCGAAGAAGACGAGTTTTTGCCGGTACGTATCCAGATGGGTGATCTTCTGGAAAATCGTCTGGGCCGCACTGCGGATGCAATTGCGCTCTATCGGGAACTGGCGGTCAATTACGGCGTGCATCCCGTAGTTTCGGCGCTGGTCGAGCGACTTATGGAAAATGAGGAAACCCAGCTCGAAATCGCCAACGAGATGGAAGAGAAATATATCAAAGCTTCCGACTGGCAACACCTGATAAGAGTTTACGAAATTCAACTCAAGCATGAGAGCGACAGAAAAAAGAAAAACAAGCTGCTGCACAAAGTGGGTGATGTATATCGCGAAAAACTTAAGGACACCGAGAAAGCCTTTGAAGGCTTCGCGCGCATATTCATAGACGAACCCACAAACAACGCCGCGCTGGAAGAACTCGAGAAGATGGCCGGCGAACTGGGATACTGGAAAGAATTGGCCGAAGTATACGAGCGCGCCGGATCGGCATCGGAAGACCCGGTAATGTCCAGCGAGCTTTTTGTAAAGGCGGCGCGTCTGTACGAAGACATCCTCGCCATGCAGGAGGAAGCCATCAGGGCTTACCGTTCCGTACTGCAGTATGACCGCGACAACATGATCGCCATTCAGGCTCTTGAGAACCTGTGCCGTAAAACCGAGCGCTGGATGGAACTGCGCGACATTTATCTGCAGCGTGTTGGTCTTGCAGACGATATCGCTGAACGCAAGCGCCTGTTCTTTGAAGTTTGCAGGCTGTATGAAAATCAGCTTAAACAGCCTCTGGAAGCCGTCCGTTATTATGAGGAAATTCTCAACCTTACGCCAGAAGACACAGACGTTATAAATAAGCTGCTCGACCTGTACACGCAGCGTGAGGACTGGAATCCCAAGGCGGAATTGCTCAATCATACAATCAGCCTTACCGACTCGGTCGAAAAGAAAAACGACATCAAGCTGGAAATCGCCGACATATACGAGGAGAAAACAGGCAACCTGGATGCCGCAAAGAATCTCTTCATGCAGGTGCTCGAAAGCGACGATCAGAACGTAATGGCGCTTGGCAAACTGGAAGAGTACGTCGAGAAGCCTGAATTCCAGCTCGAAGTTGCGCAGTTCCTGGCTCCGTATTTCGAACTGTGGGAAAACTGGCACCGTTATGTGGATATGCTTGAACACGCAATCGCCGGAAGCACCGAGAAGCCCGAACGCGTGAAGCTGCTGAAGAAAGTAGCCGAAACATACAACGACAGAATCGCTCAGGAAAACCTGGCCTACAGCGCATACAGCCGTGCTCTGCGTGAAGACCCGACCGATGTGCAGTGCCAGCAGGAACTCGAAAGGCTGGCCGGCGCACTCGGTCTTTATCAGCAGCTTATCGCTCTGTACAACGACCTTCTTGGCCGTGTCGATATGGAAAACGAATCGCATGTGTCTGTGAATATTCTCATCAACCTTGCCTACCTGAACGAAGAATATCTGCACGACGTCGAGCAGGCAGCCGACAATTACCGTATGATTCTCGAAATTCAGTCCGATCATGCCGGGGCTCTGGATCAGCTCGAAAGGATATACCAGCATCAGCAGAAATGGGACGAACTTATCGACATTCTGCAGCGCAAGCTTGATTTGTGCGAAGAGGTGGAAGAAAAGAAGTCACTGCTCTTCCAGATTTGCAACATTCTCGAAGAAGAGCTTGGACGCAACATTGACGCCATTGCCCAGTATCGCCGTATTCTCGAACTGGATTCTTCGGACGGAGACGTGCTGCACGCTCTGGTTCGTCTGACGACCGCTGAAAAACAGTGGGATGATCTTATCGAAGTTCATACCCGTCAGATCGAACTCGCCTCTGGAGACGAAGAAAAATGGCAGTTGCGCCACAAAATCGGCGTTATTCTGCTCGATAATCTTGATCGCGCCGAAGCCGCTGTGGACGTGTTCGAAGGCATTCTCGCCGAAAATCACACACACGCCGAAACTCGCGCCGACATGCAGCGCGTTCTGCTAATGCCCGCCCTGGAACTGCGTACTTCGCTGATCCTTGAACCCTACTACCTTGAAGAAGAAAAATGGGAGCAGCTTATTCAGGTGCTCGAAATTCAGGTCCGGCATGCCGAAGAGCCGCATATAAAACACGCGCTCCTGTGGCGCATGGCCGATCTGTCTGAAGACAGGCTGGGCGATTACGGCAGAGCATTCGGTTTTGTCCTGGATGTCCTGGAAATCTCCCCGTTCGACTCCGCAGTAAGGCAGCGGCTGGAAACTCTGGCCGATGTGACAGACGGTTTCCTGACTCTGTCTGAGGCTTACCACAATCAGGCGACTATTGCAGCCGAAGTTTCCGAACAGGTCGATCTTTATCTGATGGCCGGAAGATATGCACTCGAAAAACTGAACAATCTGGAACTGGCCGAAACATATTACAGCGCTGTTCGTACAAGGCAGAGCGACAATATGACCGCTCTTAACGCGCTGGACGACATTTTCGACAGGACCGCCCAGTGGGAAAAACTGGTGGAACTGCTTTACCGCAAAGTGGAACTCGCCTCTGAAGCACAGGATAAAATCGAACTGTATTCGAGAGCCGCGCAGATTCAGGAAGGCAATCTCGAAAACCGTAAAGCCGCTGTTGCAAGCTATGTTCTGGCGCAGGCCGTCAATCCCGATTACAGGCCGGTGCTTTCCGAACTTGATCGCCTGTATTCCGCACTTGGCATGTGGGTTGAGTTGCGCGACGTGCTTGCTCACCGCATTGAGCTTGAAGAAGATGTTCGTGTTCGCCATGATCTGACACTGAGGCTCGGCGAACTTTACGAAAAGCGTCTCGGAGAACGTGAAACGGCATTTGATCTTTACTGCAAAGTTCTTGGAGAAGACGACGAGCGCGATGAAGCCCTTGGAGCTGTCGAAGCTATGGTGCTTGACTCTTCACTGCAGAAACGCGCGCTCGATTTCCTGGCCCCGCTCTATCAGGGCAAGAGCTGGTGGCAGCGTCTGGCGAATCTGTTCGAACGCGAACTTTCTACAAAACATGCTCCGTCCGAGCGCATCGCCGTTCTGAATCGCATCAAGGAAATATACGAACAGAGACTTTCCGATGCTCAGGCTGCTTTTGAAACTGCCTGCCGCATTTACAGCGAAGATTTCTACAATACCGAAGTTCGTCAGGAAATGGAGCGTCTGGCCGTCGTTACTGGTGGATTTGAACGTCTGGTTGAAACTTACGAATCGTTCTTTGACGGCGCATCCGAAGATGTTGAACTGCGCATCGACCTGTTACTGAAAATCGCACGCATTCAGGAAGAACAACTGCAGAACGACCGCAGCGCTGTCAATGCCTACAGGCGCATTCTCGAAATCGACTCAAAGCACATGACCGCTATCGTTGCACTGGACAGGCTCTACGAGAAACTCGAAATGTGGGTCGATCTCATCGAACTCATTCCGCAGGAATTCGAACTCTTCGACGACACGAAGGAGATCGTCGAACAGAAACTGCGTCTTGGTCGTCTATGGGAAGAAAAACTCGGCGATCTGGACACGGCGGTTGAAGTCTACCGTCAGGTTACGGATCAGTATCCCGACAACATAACTGCACTGACAGCGCTTGAGCGTATTTACGAAGTTCGCGAGAACTGGGAAGCCCTTATCGAAGTTTACCGCGCCATGGTGCGCATCGCTCGCGGCGATACCAAAAAGGCCCGCCTATATGGCAAAATGGGGCATCTCATTACCTTCAAGCTTGATCGCCCGGAAGAAGCCATTCCCATGTGGGAACGCGTGCTGCAATTTGACGAAACCAACGAAGAAGCGCTTTCGAGTCTCGAAAAAATTTATCTCAAGCTGCAGATGTGGCCCAAGCTCATCGGTCACTACAAGCAGGGATTGCAGATGGCTCGCACCACCGCAGAGCGCGCCGATCTTACGCGCAGAATGGCGGAACTTTATCAGAACCGCCTTGGAATGGTGGATCAGGCCACTCAGCTTTATCTGAAGGTTCTTGACCTTACCCCCGAAAATATCGGCGTGGTCGATACCCTGCAGGAAATTTACATTGCCAACAAAGCATGGCGCGACCTGGTTTCGCTGCTTGATCGCCTTAAGTCTCAGCTGGCAGGAGCGGAACTGCGCGCCGTCAATCTGCGTCTGGCTTCAATTTACATCGAACGTCTTGACGAAGTCGAGAAGGGCGAGCAGTACGCCTGGGAAGTGCTCAACAGCGGCGCGCTGCCTGAAGAGCTTTCCCGGCTGGAAGCGCTTTTCAGGAACAGCAGCTCCTATAATCTGTATCTGGCTGTTCTTGAAAGCCAGTCTGCCGTCACTGACGATGTTGCAACTCTGGTCGCGCTCAATTTCCGCATGGCCGACATCTGGGCGTCTAAACTGAAGGATAATTCCAAATCGCGTGAATGCCTTGAAAAGATACTGACGCTTGATCCGCTCAATCTGCAGGCCGCAGAACTCATTGAGCCGATTTACATCGAAGCCGGAGAATGGAACAGACTGGTTGATGTTTACGGAATACGCCTGAAAGAAGCCTCCAGCTCGTCCGAAAAAATAGATATATACAACCGTAAAATGCAGGTCTTCCGCGACCGCCTGGGTGATTTCGATCAGGCCTTCGATACCTGCGGTATGATCTTCATCGAAGACCCCAGCGACGAAACCGTAATCGACAACATGAACGATCTCGCTGAAAAAACCGGACGTTATGAAGACCTGGTAGAAATGCTGTCGGCAGCTCTGGACAGCGTATCTTCGGACCCGACGCTTTACAGACGAATCGTTCGCGACTGTGCCCTGCTTTATGAACAGAAGCTTGGCAATCAACTCATGGCAGTTGAATTCTTCAGAAAACTGGTCGATTCCGGCGAACACGATCTGCACGCCATCGACTACCTCATTGCACATTACGAAAACAATTCTGAATGGGAAAATCTTGTCGATGCATATCGCATGAAGCTGCCGCACATGACGCAGGAAGAAAAGGTTGTGGTGGGTTGTCGCGTGGCGGATATTTACGACCGTCATCTCAATCAGACCGATCGTTCTATCAAGACCTATCAACAGATTCTCAAAATGGATGATTCTTGCCGTGAGGCCGTTGACAGACTGGCAGAAATTTTCCAGCGCCAATCCGACTGGCAGCGTATGGCCGACATTCTGCGTCACAAGCTGCATCAAGTGGCCGAGCCCGGCGAAGTGGAAGAAATCCGGCTTACTCTGGCCTCTCTGTATCTTGATAAAATTAAGGATATGCGTCAGGCCAAAACATATTACCGCGCCGTTATTGCCGACAATCCGGCGCACCTCGGCGCACTGGACAGCCTTGAGCTGATTTACCTGGAAGAAGAAAACTACGACGAACTTCTTGAAGTTCTGGGCCGTCGCGCCAACATCGCTGCCGACGACAGAGAAAAAATCGCCATTTATCGCAAGATTTCCGACATCTGGCAGGACAAATTCGGTCAGCGCGACATGGCGGTTTCGTACCTTGAAAAAGTGCTCGAAATCGACTCCGGCGACGTGAAGGCCATCGAAGCGCTGGAGCGCGTCTATCGCGAATCCGGCGACTGGCCCGCGCTGGTTAAGACCTATCAGCGCCATATCGACCAGACCGCCGACGCTGACGAAGTAGTGCGCATCTGCATTGAATGCGGACGCATTTACGGAGAGAAACTCGGCGATTCTTCCGCCGCAATCAAGTTCTTCCAGAAAGCCTTGCAGATCGACGAAGAGAATCTGGCCGTCATGCAGGCTCTTGTAGACCTGCAATGCGTGAACGGGCGCTGGGAAGAAGCCGTTGCAACGCTTGAAAGAATGTCCGATCTTGCCGCTGATAAAAAGCAGAAAGTCGGCGCATTGTCTCAAATCGGGCGCATTCTGCTGGATCATCTCGGACAGCGCGAGAAAGCCCGCGTCGTTTTCGAGCAGATGTATCGCGAAGACCCGACTTTCCTGCCCGCCATCCGCGCACTGCGCGAGTATCACGCCGCAGTGAAGGACTGGAAGTCGTTCTCGAAGATGGTTGAGGAAGAAAAGCGTTATGTAAGCGACCCGCTGGAAAAAGCCACGCTGCTTTTCGAGGAAGGTCGTTACCTGCATGAAATCGTCGGTGATCTTGACGCCGCCATCAGAAACTACCGGCTGGCGCTCGATGCCCACCCGGATCATGCCGGCGCATTGAAAATTACGGGCAGCATCTTCTTCGAAAGACACGAGTGGGAAGCTTCCCGCCACAGTCTTGAGCGCTATCTCGAACTTTTCGAGTCCGAAATGGAAGAAGCCGAAGTCGGCCAGATGCATTACATGCTGGCATTCGGCTACGAGCAGACCGGCGACGATTCAGAGGCTCTCAAGCATTACACCGCCAGCTACAAAATCGACGCCAACCTGCTGCCGACTCTCGAAGGCCTGGCTCGGACACTCTTCAAGCGCGGCGACTGGGAACGTTCATTCCGCGTATACCAGACAATACTTGTCCGTTACCGTGATAAAAAATCGGTGCCGGAGCTGGTGGAGCTGTTCTGTCGTCTGGGCGAAGTGAACGGCAAACTCGGCAAGGATGAAATGGCCGCGCGCATGTATGAGAAAGCTCTTGAACTTGCGCCGGAATCGGTTGTGGCGATCAAGGCCATCGTCAAATTCTACGAGCGTCTCGAAAACTGGAAGAAAGTTCTGCAATATCGCGGTCGCCTCATCAAGAAACTGGAAGGTAAAGACCTGGCCGAGCAGTGGCGCGCTGTGGGCGACATATACATTGATAAACTGGGCGACGTTGACAAAGGGCTTGAAGCCTATCGTTATGCCATCGAACTTGACGCCACCGATGTTGACCTGCTGACCCGTGTGGCAGACATCCTGTTTGAAAAAGGCGAGTTGAACGATGCCATGGGCGTATACCGCAGTGCAGTCATTATGGAAAAAGACCCGGCCAAGCTTTTTGAACTGCATTTCCGCCTTGGAAACCTCATCAGAGAACATGCGCCGGAGGACGAAAAAAAAGACTGTATCGAACAGTACAACGCCGCCCTGGACATCGACTATAAAGCTCCTGGAATTTTCGAAATCATCGAGAATTTCCTTATTCAGCGTAGCGACTGGGATGAACTGGATACATGCTACCGCCTGCACCTGAGCCGCATTCCGCTTGAAGACAAAACCAGACTGGTCGCCATCTGGAAAAAGCTGGGCGATCTGCTGGCCGACAAACTGGGCGATCTGGGACAGGCCATTGCCGCCTGGGAAGCAGTTGCAAACCTGCTGCCGGATGATATGGCCGTTCAGGAAAAAGTGGCCGATCTGTACTCGCGCGACCCGATTTATCGTGAGAAAGCCATTGCAATGCATAAGGCTCTTCTTGCCGAAAACCCGAACCGCATCAGCTCATACAGGGCCATGTGGAAAATCTGCTTCGAGTCGGAAGAGTTCGATCAGGCCTGGTGCTTTGCCGGAATCGTCAAGTATCTGGGAGACAATGACAGTCCGGCCTCGAAGTTCTACAGCGACAATCTGCACAACGTGAAGGTTGACTCCATAAACAGCATTGATCCGAATGCATGGGGCAGCCTGCTTCTGCACCCCGATGCTCGTCACAACGTCGGTCAGATTTTCAACATGCTCTATTACAATTATCAGGGCATAATGAACTCCGACATAAAAGCCGAGAGTCTGAACCGCAAAGACCGTATCGACCTGGACGAGCAGATCAGCGTTTCGAACCTGGTGAACTACGTAACCAAAGTGTTGAGCGGACAGCGCCCTGAAGCATATTTCAGACCGGATACTGTGGGTGTCGATGTCGTTCCGCTGCAACCGCCTACTATTGTTATCGGCAGCAATTCAATGGAAAAACTTCCGGTCCGCCAGATGGTTTTCCTGCTTGCCGTCAATACTGTTCTTTCCCGTCCAAGTTTCCTTGGGCCGCTTTTCCTGAGCGACGAACATGTATGGGAATATCTCGACGCATCGGCTCAGATTTTCGATCCGAAGTGGGCCAGCAAATGCAACCCGGAAGAACTCAAGCGTCTGCGCAAGGTTATAGACAAAGCTATTCCGCGCAAACAGCGTGATATGTTCCAGGGTTTTGTTGAAGAATACATGGTTCACGCAAAAGAGCTCAATCTCGAACGCTGGCGCCGCGCGCTGCGTCTTTCGGCCTATCGCGCTGGTATGTTGCTTGCCAACGATTTCAACTCGTCCGTGGAAACCCTTAAGAGCTTCCCCGGCAAACTGGATCGTCAGCAGCTGAATGAAGTCATAGAAGACCTGAAACACTACAGTATAAGCAAAGAATACTTCCATCTGCGCAACTTCCTTGGCTTCTCGATTGTGTAGTAAGTACTGATCTTTCAAGTGGTTCACAAATTCTGAAGGCCGGCGGTCTCCGTGTTGTCTGCGGAGGCCGCCGGTGAAAAAAACAGGGGCAGGGGGCGGTTGTATGTTTAATCTGCGATTTTTCGCCGGTTCACTTTTCAATCTGGCGGTCTTGTCTACCCTGTATAAAATAATCCCGTTTTTCTTCTTTCCGCCATTGCTGCTTCTTACTGTAATTATGCTGCTTTATCCGCTTGGAGCGCTGGCATACCGTAAATACAGAAACAGCAGAATCACCGAAAATACTTTAGGTGTCGCCGTATGGTTTTCATTTATCGGCTTTCTGCTCTTTATGAAAATGCTGCAGCTGCTGCCACCCTTGTATGTTTCTTACAGCATCGGTGTTCGTTTCTGTGTAAGCTGGGCAATCCTGATAACCACATTGACTCCGGTTTTGCTTCTGGCCGGAGCATTCGAATATGCGCTGCTGGAAAACATGGCGATAAGGAAAAAAGGTTATGACTTTGTGCTGCCTTATATCCTTTTCCTGTCAGCGACGCTGCTTGCCTTTATTGCGAGCGTATATCTGCCGATATACTTCGGATTATCTGCCCTGTTTGTACTGATTCTCCTTACCTTGCCGTTTTATATCGGTTTTTCGAAACGCTTCCGGCTTATTACCGTAATTCTTTCTGTCATTCTTTCTATAATTGTTCCGTCAATAGTGGACGAAGAAACTCTGATTGACGTAATCAGTAAGTATAACCAGCAACCTATGAAAGAGAATAAACGGATCACTCAGCCTGTTCTGTGGGAATCGATTGCGCAGAAAAACAGCAGTGTGAGAATTTTCAGCCACTGGGGGCGTCTGGGATATTTCCGTGTCAGCGGAAATTCAGATAAATCTGAGCTTTCAGGGTCTTATTACGGACGCAAGGTCTGGACAGTTAAACCTGAAGCTTTCAACTATCAGCCTCTTGACCGTGCCATATTCAGCATGCTCAGCGATCCTGACGGAAAAGTTGCAATTATCGGTTCAGGCGGTGGTCGTCAGGTCGCTTTCGCCAGCAGTGCCGGGTTGCTGAATATTCATGCTGTTGACATTGAAAAATCCTTGCCGGATGCGATGAAACTTGCAGAGAAACTTGGTTATCACAATCCGTATAAAGCAAAAGGCGTTCGATTTTTCAATATGGATGGCAGAAAATTCATCGAAAATGCGCCCGACGGGTCTTTTTCGATGATTATGATTGCCGATGCCGGTTCCTACCCAAGCATGATAAGCACCATGCTTTCGTCCCACGGAATGTTGCATACCAGAGATGCATACTCGACATACAGGCAGAAACTCAATAAAAACGGCTTTCTGGTTTTCTGGTGCTGGAAAGCATTTCCTAATTATTCTCATATGATACAGCAGTTCCTTGAAACGATGCGCGCAGTCGGAATGAATGCCGCTTCGTTCGAAAACGACTCTGAATTCATGGTTATCGGTAGCAGTGATCTTTCTCAACAGCAGATCGAAAAACATGTTCTTTCTTTCCAGAAAATGTTCAGGCTGCATAAATCCGACGATACAAGTCATATCAAGGTCAGAGTCGCTACAGATCAGAGTCTGCATTCCGGGTTGAGCTATATTGTAGGGTATGAACTTTCGCAGAAAATCATATACGGACTGTCGGCTTTTCTTCTGTCTCTGAGTTTCTCTGTTATTGCCGTGTTTTCACTCATGGCGAAAAAAGGTAGAAAAACCGCGATGTTGTTCCGTTCCAGTCTTTCTCTTCTGGTGGGACTCAATTACATTCTGCTGCAAGTCGCCGTAATGTATGAGATCACCAGGGAAACATACGACATATATCTGGGGGCGGTGGGCGGAGCCATGGCTTTTCTGACGTGCTATCTGCTGGGAACCATTCTGTATTATTCTCTGGGCCAGCGAAATGTTTTTTCCATGTTCATTCTTCTTCTTATTGCAGCTTTCAGCTGTCTGGCGTGGGGTTACAGCCTGGCCTTTATTCTTATTCTCTCCACAGCCTCGTCCATATTCTTCCCCGTTCTGTTCGAATTCTGCGAATCCATGCGAACTCAGATTTTCGTAATGGATGCCATCGGTTCCGTCACAGGCGCTTTTTTCGGTTTTGGAATCACATATTTGTGGGGGGTGGGCGTATATAACCTTGTAATCGCCGGATTAGTGATTACACTATTGATGATTGCAGTTCCTGTTCTTAACGGTCTGCGCAAGGGAAATGATCCATGCTCTTAAGAGCTTGAAAAGAAATAATAATCTCAATTTTTCTTGCATTTCCGCTTCGCATCTGTTAGTTTTCTGCACCGTTCTGGAATGGAATGTGAAATTTAGCAAGGAGTCCTTGAGCCGTGAAAGAAAAAATACATCCCAATTATAAGCCGGTCAACATCACCTGCGCCTGCGGTGCGGTTATTCCAACCCGTTCAACCAAGAACGACTACACGGTTGAAATCTGTTCTCTCTGCCATCCTTTCTTCACCGGAAAGCAGAAAATAGTCGATACGGAAGGAAACGTGGAGCGTTTCAAGAAAAAATATGGCGATCTTTCAGCTGTTCTCGCCGGAAAGAAAAAATAGCAACCTCACGGCTCGCTCGCATTATTAACTATGCGACAGCCGTAGCTTGTGGTTACAGTAAGGGTACCCACTGGCGGCTCGCCGGTGGGTATTTTTATTACGGCGTCGCGGTACGAAAGTGAGTAAACAAGATGCCGAACAGTTGCTCGAAATTCAACGTGGGCGGTCAGGCCATTATTGAAGGCGTAATGATGCGCTCGCCAAATTCTCTTGCCATAGCTGTACGCCGACCGGATGGAAGCATTGTTGTCAAGGAACAGCGCTGGGAATCCATCTGGAGCCGTTTCAAATTTCTGCGCTGGCCGTTTTTGCGTGGAACCGTGATGCTGGTTGAATCTCTTGTCAACGGGATTCAGGCGCTGACGTTTTCCGCCGATCAGGCTATGGTGGAGGAATCTTCCGATGACAAGAAAGAAGGCGCGGAAGATAAAAAAACGCCGGAAAAGCCCATGAACAGATTCATGCTTTACGGCACCATCGCTTTTTCGCTGGCTTTCGCCTTTCTGGTTTTCAAGGGTATTCCGCATCTCATCGCCACTCTGGCCGGAACGCTTACCAATACGGAAATAGGTACGGATTCCGTTGTTTTTCACATAATTGACGGTGTGGTTAAGATGTGCATGTTTGTCGCCTACATCTGGCTGATTTCTCTGATGCCGGACATCAAACGCGTTTTTCAGTATCACGGCGCAGAACACAAGTCTATTTACACCTATGAAAAGGGTGAAGAGCTTACCGTTGAAAACGCACGCAGGCAGACGACACTTCATCCTCGTTGCGGGACCAGCTTCATTATTCTTGTGCTGCTGGTTTCAATAATCGTGTTTATGATCATCTTTCCGTTTATTCCTACGCTGTATGAAGGTAATCGCTGGATAAACGCTCTGTTGCAGGTTGCAATTAAACTGCCTCTGATGCTGCCCATCGCCGGAATAGCTTATGAACTCATTCGCTGGTCTGGAAAACACCCCGAAACGCCGATTCTGAAGTGGTTCATCAAGCCGGGCTTGTGGATGCAGAAAATCACCACGCGCGAGCCATCCGACGACATGCTAGAAATTGCGCTCATTTCCTTGAGGAAGGCTCTCTGGCGCGAAAAGCACGGCCTTGAAGGTTTGGATGAAAAGAAAGACGAACTGGAAATATACTCCGATTACGCTTCGATAAATTTTGATAAAGAAACACCGGAAAAAGCCTGAGTGAAGCCCTTGTGGTCATGGAAAAAATGCCGTTATGTTCGAAAAACTTGCCGAAATAGAAAAGCAGTACGTTGAGCTCGAAAACAGGCTGGCCGATCACGTCGTCATCAGTGATCCGGAACAGCTTCAGAAAATCGCCAGGCAACGTTCGCAGATCGAAAATGTTGTAGCTTTTTATCGCGAATTCAAAGAGATCGAAAAGAACATTGCGGATAACGAATCTCTTCTTAAAGACCCCGAAATGAGTGAAATGGCCGCAGAAGAATTGCCGGTGTTGCGCCGGCAGCGCGAAGCCATGCTTGAGAAAATCAAAATAGAACTGCTTCCCAAAGACCCCAACGACGGCAAGAACCTTATCCTTGAAGTTCGCGCCGGAACCGGCGGCGATGAGGCAGCGCTGTTCGCAATGGACCTGTTCCGCATGTATCAGCGTTATGCCGAACGTCAGCGCTGGAAATTCGAGCCGATGATAACGCACAACATCGGAATCGGCGGACTTAAAGAAGGGGTCGCGCTTATTTCCGGCCCGGATGTGTATTCGAAGCTTAAATACGAAGGCGGAGTTCACAGAGTTCAGCGCGTTCCTCAAACGGAATCGCAGGGCCGCATTCATACCTCCGCCGCAACTGTTGCCGTTATGCCGGAAGCCGAAGAATCCGATATCGAAATCCGCAGTGAAGATATCCGTATCGACGTGTATCGTTCTTCGGGGGCAGGCGGCCAGCATGTAAACACCACCGACTCGGCAGTTCGCATGACGCATATTCCTACCGGAATTGTCGTTTCGTGTCAGGACGAGCGTTCGCAGATCAAAAATCGCTCCAAAGCCATGAAGGTTCTGAAGTCTCGTTTGCTTGAGCATGAACGGCAGAAGCGCGAAGCCGAAGAAATGGCGGCAAGACGCGGTCAGGTGGGGTCCGGCGATCGTTCCGACAAAATCCGTACATACAATTTTCCTCAGAGCCGCGTAAGCGACCATCGTGTGGGAGCTACATTGTATCGCCTGAATGAAATTCTCGATGGCGATC
>JAKQSH010000402.1 GCA_029570245.1 Deltaproteobacteria bacterium
AGAAAAGAAAGACATCACCGAAGAGGTCAAAACCCGCAAGGTCGCATTGCAGGAAATAGACCTTTCCAGGCTGCCTGATATCTCCGAGCTTGAGAAGCTTATTCTTATGACTCAGGAAGAAATCGCCGCCAGACTTGGGCAATATAAATTTTCAGCCCGCGTCAGCTATGCCACAGACCGCAGCGGCAAAGGCATAGAAATGTTTGAGGAGCAGAATTTGCAGCAGGCCTCGAACGGCGATTTCCAGATTGAAATAAACAACAACAAAGGTCGCGCGTTCGATCTCATCTGGAAGGGCGGTCAGGTTTTTGATCGTTCCGGCAATGCGTCCTGGCGCAAATCCAGATCAACCGGCAAGCACCTGTACTGGCGCGAAAAAATATATTCTTCTCTCGGCAGTTTTTATAAGTATTTTCGCGGACATCTCAAGTTCAATGCTCCGGTCGCCGTCGATTACGAAGGCCGTGACGCACTGAAAATAGAGTTCTCTCTTGATCCGCAGGGCAAAACCCCGGAAGCGGACCTGCCGCTTAAAGTGTCATTGCCCAACCAGTATCAGGTTTCCATGACCGCAGCCGAGAAAATTCTTAACAAAAACCGCAAGCGTGTCAGCCGTTACGGCTCCGCTGCCGGTTATCTGATTATCGACAAAAAAGCCGCCGTTATACTTTCGTTCGATTTCAGCGGCGAATACGCCATTGCAATTGCAGACTCAAAAAAACAGCAGCTTAAAGAAAAAGGCGTCGATCCGGGCAATGAAGTTGTTTTCGTTATGAAAGCCAATCATTTCGTAAAAGATATCGGCGGTCCGGTTGATATCGGCATTCCCCAAGCCGCAGTTGAAATGGATCGCGTCAAACCCGCCCCCAAAGTGGACGATATTCTCAACCAGATCGGTTCCGAACTGCTGCAGAAAACAAAAGACATGGCCCCGCAGAAATCCCCTGCAAGTGAAGACAACGCCATGCCGAGTGAAGAGCAGGCCGTTCAGGCTCCTGGCGGCGGCGATGCCGATTCCGCTGCCGTAAAACCTGCGGAAGAAAAAACCGAAACGAAAGAGTAAAGAGTGAAGCAAATCGAAGACCGTCTTGAAAAACTGCTTAAAAATTCCGACCCGGACGACCGGGACGCGATAAATGTCGCCATAAATACTCTGGACGAAAAACAGGCTCTCGAAATCAGCCTTTTCGATCTGCGCGGCAAAGGCGCATATGCCGATTATTTCATAGTTTGCCACGGGCGCAGCGATCGTCAGGTTCGCGCACTGTTCGAAAGCGTTTTCGAACAGCTCAAAAAGAGCGGCCACCGTGCTTTCGGAGTCGAAGGCGAAGGTCTGTGTCACTGGGTGCTTATGGATTACGGTAATCTGATAATAAACATATTCTACGAGCCGACCCGGCGTTTCTACAATCTTGACGGTCTGTGGCCCGATGCAGAGTCGATTCGTGGTGAAGAAATGGCCGAAATCCTGGCCGGGCGCAAAACCGTCGAGGAGCCGGAATAAGCTTTTCCGTTTTTCGGATTCACCTTAAGGCGGCAGAAGGCCGCCTTTTTTCTTTGTCGCTGATGCCGGACTTTTTTACGAATGCGTTTCTGTAAAATATGAATTCCGGTTGATTTCTGGTATGGTACTGTCTGTATAGACCTTTTTCGAAAGGAGAGTTTCATGCCCCTGAAAATCGCATGTTTGCTTCTGCTTCTTCTGCTTGTTGTTCTGCCGCTGAATGCCGCTGAAAGCGGCGGTGTTTATGTATGGAGCGGAGAAGAATGCCTCAGCGATTCCGGCGACAGTGCGTATGTCGGAAAGAAATGTTCCGCCGACTCCGATTGTCCGGCTGCGTTGTTCTGCGTCCTGCCGGATTCGTCCGGTGGTTTCTGTTCGTTTGAGTGCAAAGCGGATTCCGATTGCGGACATGCTTCAGCCTGCATGAAATCTAACCTCGGCGCGGAATCGTTGTGTATTCCCACCGGCTGCCCCGACGAAAAAGACTGGCCGGATTACGCCGATTGCAGCGCAAAGCTCAGCGCCGACGAAACTGAGAACACAAACGATACAAACACCCGCAAGGAATGCAAAACCGTCTGCGCCTGCGATCAGTCTCATGGCATTAACTTCGGCGCTGCGTTTGTCGTTCTTGCACTGATGGGCATTTTCTTCGTCTTGCGTTTTTCTTTCTCGCCACGCGTAAGGGCCAATAGAAACTCAAAGTGAAATCCAGCCAATGAAACCAAGGGGCGGCATTAATTTCTGCATCATTCTTCTGGCAGCGCTTTTTTTGATGTGCCGGGCGTTTCCGCTTTCTGCCGCTGCGCCGGAAGACGCCGTTAAGGCTTTCGAATCCGGCGAGTACGAAAAGACGCTTATTGTTCTCGAAGAATTTCTGAAACAGAACCCCGACGATGTGGAAGCTCTGAAGATGGCGCTGGAGTCGTACCGGCGTACGCGCTCGGACAATCGTCTGACAGGTGTGGTCGATCTCACACAGAGCACCATCGAAGAAAGCTTGATAATGCAGACCGGTCTTGGCATTCTTGAAGACCTGCACATAAAGGAACTGCTTCCGCTGGCCAGTCGCATTGAACGCAAACCGGGCAAGGATTTGCGCGATTACATGACTCTGGCGGCTTTGTACGAGCGCATGGGCGACCTTAAACAGGCAGTCTCGGAACTTGAGGCTTCGCTGGCTGTCGATCCCGAAAACGTTGATGCGCTTCTTCGCCTGGGCCTGGTGCTGGCGCGAGACGGCAAGCCCGATCAGGCGGCGCAGCATTTCATGCGATATCTGCAATCCGAACAACCCAAGAGCCTGATCTACACCGGTTACGCCGCCGCTTTCGTTTATCCGGGGCTTTTCTTTTCCGGCGTGGCGGGCTGCATTGTGCTTGGCTGTGCGATCATTCTTCTATGGTTGCTTGCAATAAAAGGCGTTGTCGAAGAGCGTCAGCGTCGCATGACCTTCGTTCTGGCTCTGGCCGGTCTGCTGCTGATGATGCTGCTTTTAGGCGCAAGCTGGATGAGTTATCGCGGGATGTTCGTTTTCTGGCTTCTGGCTGCTGTTTCAGCGGCTTCTATAGGAGCTTCCATTGCCTTGTTGCTGAGGAATTTCGGTGGCGGGCTGGTGGATGTTCTTTTGCGCTTTCTGCGTTCGGCTGCCGATATTCTGCATCATCTGTTGCTGGGCCGCCTGCACGCCAAGTTCGGCAATCTTAAAACACGCTACCGGGTGCTGGTGCTGCTGCTGACTCCTCCGTTCACTCTTTCGATTGTGTCTTATATTCCGAGTCGCGACCTGAAGCTGGCTTTCGCCTGCGCCGCTTCGGTCGTGTTTTTTACCGCCATAGGATCGCTGGCGCTTTCGTTTCTTGAAAAGAATCCATCATTGAGGCGTACTCTGCGTTATATCAGCATCTTTACCACTATTCCATTCATGTTTGTGCTGCTTTACCTGGC
>JAKQSH010000404.1 GCA_029570245.1 Deltaproteobacteria bacterium
CGCTCGCGAACCCAAGGCCGTGTTACGCGCCATTCGGAAATAAGCGTCTACGATTCACTTGTTTTGGGCGGAGGTAAAAAATATATTCAAGCAAGCGCGGCCAGGTTTGGCCGCTGAAAAGCCTGTACCGCACAGGCCCGCCGCGCCTTCTCTTGAAAAACATTCAAGAAAATCAAAATGCGGGAGCCTTGCGGGAGGGCATGATGAAGCGTGAAAATCAGATATTTCCTAACTTTCTCTTTTATCGTCCAGAAGATATAAAACAGGTGTTTACCGATGAAAACATTGAAGAACTGATAAAAAAAACAAAGACACAGCTTCCAAAAAGTAAAATCACTCTAAAGATTTTCAAAAGGACGATTTCTAACGGCACAATTTACCCAGAAATTAAAACTCGTGAGCTAGAGAGAAAGGAAGCATTAAAGTTTTTTCTTAACGAACGTTTGTTTCTAAATATCGAATGCTCCCAAGAAAGGCCGTTTACTATAGCTCAGGAAGAAAAGCACCTTGCAAGTCTATCAAAAAAAATTGATCTTCTGAAAGAAAACATTGATGTTTTTCTAAAACGTGGAAGTACCGTTTATCAGTTAACCGATTCGCTCAATTCTAACGTAAAAAAAGACGCGCCCTTGAGCATGACCTTTCAATATTTAAAAACGTCCATCACAGGGGGTTTTCCAAAAATCATTATTTAGCGTCGCTTGATTATATAGACACGTATGGGCCAGATATGGCTATGGGGGCATTTATTAATGATTTAGAGCTACTAAAACGAGGTGTTGCGTTGGTGACCTGCCCCCCATAAATTGATCCAGAACGAAGTTGAGTCTGTTCTATAAACGTTCACAAAGGAGCAGACGATGAAGAAGAGATTTACGGAAGAACAGATCATTCGGGTGTTGAAGGAGCATGCCGCCGGAGGGAATGTCGGCGAGTTGTGCCGGAGGCACGGGATCAGCCAGACGACGCTCTACAAGTGGAAGGCGAAGTTTGGCGGGATGGAAGTGTCGGACGCGAAGAAGCTGAAGGCGCTGGAGGCGGAGAACGCGAAGCTGAAGAAGCTGGTTGCCGATCTGAGCCTCGATAAGTTGATGCTTCAGGAAGTTGTCTCAAAAAACTGGTAAAGCCCAAAGCGAGGAAGTCCGCCGTGACGCATCTTGAGGCGCGTCACGGCGTTTCCGAACGGCGGGCTTGTGCGGTGCTTAAGCAGAAGCGAAGCAGCCAGCGTTATCAAAGCCGCAAGGACGACACGGCGCTACGCGAGAAGCTGTTGAGGCTCGCGGCAGAGCGTCGGCGGTTTGGTTATCGACGCCTTGCGATCTTTGTTCGTCGTGAAGGCGATTTCAGCAACATCAAGCGCGTTCGGCGCGTGTATCGAGAGCTTGGCCTGTGCGTGAGGCGCAGAAAAGGCCGGAAACGCGCGATAGGAACGCGCTTGCCGTTGCCGCAGGTCGATCAACCGAACCAGATATGGAGCTTGGATTTTGTGTCGGATGCTTTGGCTTGCGGGCGCAAGCTGCGTGTGTTGGGAATCGAAGATCAGTATGCCCGTGAAGGGCTTTCGCTGGTGGTCGATACGTCGCTGCCGGGGCTGCGTGTCGTGCGAGAGCTTGATCGGCTGTGCCGACAGCGCGGATGTTATCCAAAATGCATCAAGAGCGACAACGGCACCGAGATGACGAGCCGCGTCGTTTTACAATGGGCGCTGGAGCATAACGTCGAATGGCATTACATCACGCCGGGCAGGCCGATGGAAAACGGGTTCACCGAGAGTTTCAACGGCAAGATGCGGGACGAGTTCTTGAACGAGAACATCTTCTCGACATTGACCGAAGCCCAGCATCTGGCGGCGGAATGGCTCTACGATTACAACCACGTTCGCCCGCACAGCAGCTTGAACTATCTCGCTCCGATGGAGTTTCTCAAGCAGCAAGAGGCTGACGGAGCCAGACTCTTGGCGGTCGCTCCGTCAGCCTCTTGCTGCCCGCAACCACCCGCGCTATCTTCAAAAAAGATTCAACCTGCCGCTGGTACATAATTGGGGGGCAGGTCAGTCGACCAAAGCATTTCGAATTTCGAAAAGAATGTCGATATTACAAAAACCCTGATATGCCTGTTTATTGCGCCATACGCTTCATATAGTCTATGTAAAATTTATTTTCCTGAAAAATCGCATGCTCCGGAAGTTGTCCCGGTAATGGTTGCGGGGGCAAGTTTATGTTTGCAACATCAATCTCAAATTATGAGGGCATGGAAGGCGGCTAAACGGATTGTAACCTCATCTGCGAAGTCTGTAAAAAACGGCCTTATACGCGTAAAAACGTTTAGCCAGAAAAAGAAAGCCGTCATAATAGCCGGGGTTTGCAGGTGTTCAACTTCTGTAAGAGAAAAGGTTGAAACTATGCCGGGAAAGGCAAAAAAACTGATCAACAAAATACGAGGGAATGACCTGTCATAATAATTTATTTTTGCAGAGAAGTCTGGCGGCTGACCACGCGTAATCTTTGCACGTTATTTCTGGAACCGGAATCGTTTTCTGGCCTATGGGGCGCTGCTTTCTTTCCGGCACGATATAGTTTGTACAGCAGCACACCCGGCGCCACGCAGCCAAACACAATCATGCCTGCGGCTTTGATTAAAG
>JAKQSH010000453.1 GCA_029570245.1 Deltaproteobacteria bacterium
ATTTCTTTTACAAATTCAAAGAAGGTGAACAGATTTTCGATTTTGTGCACTGGATGGAAGGCCTGATAATCGAAGTCTTGGTGGATTTCGGAATCAGCGCAATGCGTAACGAAAAACACATCGGCGTCTGGATCGACGGCGGCCAGCTGGGGCTCTTCAAAATCTGTTCGGTGGGAATTGCGGTACATCACGGCGTCACCATGCACGGTTTCGCCCTCAATATAAACACCGACATGCGCGACTTCGCCCGTATCCGCCCCTGCGGGCTTAACTCATCGGTAATGATTTCAATGGCCATGCTGCGCGAAAACCCGCCCGGCTTTGAGGAAGTCAAAGCCGCCCTGGCTGCAAAATGCATGAAATCCGAATGAAATAAAAAAATACCCCGGCACTTGTGATGCCGGGGTCCCCCCAAAGAAGATGGATTAACTTGAAAGTCTGAAAAAAACCGTCCCCCCCAAGTCCATTTGGACGTTTTTTTCCGGTTTTCAAGGTTCCATGATTTGCATTCTGCATCAAGCGGCGTTTTTTGTAAACAGGGTGAAATCCTGAAAATAAGAGGAAAAATCCCTAAAAAACCTCAAAACACATATTGTCAAATATTATCTGATACTTAGTGCCGCAGCGATTCACTTTTCACAGAAAAAACACCGATATGGGCACAGGATTTTCCCGAAAAGTGTTCCGTTCCGATTTTTTTCAGCAGGTCGCAAGTCGAAGTATTCAAAGCACCCTTAATATGAAGACATATCCTCTATATTCTTGTCATCGGCGGCGCTTGTCTGTAATATATCTGACACGGGTTTTTGCGTGGTATTCATCTTTTTTTGCGGGAGGGTTCATATGAGTGATTATATCTCTACTCTTCAGAAAGCCAGAGAAGCCGGGAAAATTTCCGGCACTGTGTTCGACAACGTCTCGCGCTGGCTTTCGGAAGCGTTATATAAAGAATTCGTACCGACCATCGTTACCATGATTGAGTCCGCAGACTGGGAAGCACTGACAGACGCCTTCTATCAGGTCATTCCATTCGGCACCGGCGGCAGACGCGGTCCGGTGGGAGTCGGTACAAACCGCATGAATGCCGCGACCATCGCCGAGTCTGCACAGGGCGTGGCGAACAAGCTGCGCCGCGAAACCGGAACTTCGCGTCGCCCGCGCGTGGCGGTGGCCTACGACACCCGTCTCACGTCTGCCGAGTTTACCGGCATTGTGGCCGAAGTGCTGGCAGCCAACGACATCGAAGTCTGCCTCTTCGACGGACCGCGTCCGACCCCGCAGCTTTCGTTTACCATCATTGACCGTTCATGCGACGCCGGCATAGTTATTTCGGCTTCGCACAATCCGCCGGAAGACAACGGCTTCAAATGCTACTGGTCCGACGGAGGACAGGTAGTGCCGCCTCTTGACGGCGAGCTTATCGCCGAAGTGGAAGCGGTGCGGGAAGTAAAACGCATCAGCCTGCCGGAAGCCGAAGGGCGCGGTCTCATAACCCGTTTGCGCCCGCAGGACGACGAACACTATCATGAAGCCCTGCTGGATCACTCGCTTTCGACAGTGCGGGATTTGCGCATAGTATATTCTCCGATACACGGAACAGGCATTCGTTCGGTTTATCCGCTGCTGCTCAAAGCCGGGTTCAAAGATGTGCGACTGGTGGAGAATCAGAAAGACCCGGACGGCAACTTTCCCAACGTCAAAGACCACAAGCCCAATCCCGAAATCACCAGCGGTTTCGACGAGGCACTTAAACTGGCGCGGGCCGTCAAAGCTGATGTCGTAATGGTTTCCGATCCCGATGCAGATCGCCTTTCGGTAGCGTTGCCGCCGCGTCAGGGCCGCGAAAGCGACTGGGTTATTCTTTCGGGCAATCGCACATCAGCGCTTCTGATGCATTTCATCGCCGGAAAAATGAAGAACGCCGGCACTCTGCTGCCGACACACAAAGTGTACACCACTGCAGTTTCCAGTCCGCTCATGCCGAAAATCGCCCGTTCCTTCGGGCTGGAAGTCTGCGACGAACTGCTGGTGGGCTTCAAATGGATAGCTGACCGCATCCGCCAGCTTTTTGACCCCAACGAATTTCTTTACGGATCGGAGGAGTCCATCGGCTACATGAAGGGCGCACAGACCCGCGACAAGGACGCCGCAGTGGCCGCCCTGTTGTTCTCGGAGCTGGCCGCAGAGGCGCGGCGCGACGGCCGTCATGTTCTGGACATTCTGGATGAGATTTACCGCGAGTACGGTTATTATCACGATCACGGCATTTCGCTGTTCTTCGAAGGCGCATCAGGCGCCGAACGCATGGCGCGCATGATGGATGAATTGCGCCGCAATCCGCCGGCATCATTCGGAGGGCATCCAGTCGTTGAAATCACCGATCGCAAAACCAACGAAATCCGCACTCTGTCCGGCGAACTGGTGCGCAAAGTAAACGACCCCTATTTTTCAAATGTGCTGATTTTCCGCTTCGACCCGCAGGGCGACGCCTGGGTAGCGGTGCGTCCTTCGGGCACGGAGCCGAAAATAAAATTCTACTTTTCGCTTTATGCGCCTCCGGGAGGCAACCTTGAAGCCGACAAGCAGCGCCTGGCCGCCGAATGCGAAGCCATTATCGCCGACCTGCGCGCCCGCGTGGAAAGCGTGGAGTAGAAACACCCGTTTTTTCACCAAGGAGTACCATAATGAGAACGCTCGGCGTTATTTCCGTTCTCTTCGCATTATTTTTCTTATTTTCCGCCTGCAACGGCGATTCTGACGGAGGGATTCTTTCCGGCGGCGACAGCGACACCGAGTTTGCCGCTGAAAGCGAAGACAGCGAATCCGCAGAAGCCGACATCGAAGATGATTCCGTGACAGACGGTGACGAAACGGAAGCCGAATCGGAAACAGACGGCGACACCGACGTAGAAAACGCAGAAGTCGAAGCCGAAGCGGAAGAGCAGGCCGAAGCTCCCGGACCTTACGACAATCTGCCGGCGGCTGCTGCTCCCATGCGCGGAATGCTGGGAGTTTCAACTCACATGCATCAGGGCGCAGGCGAAAACTCCCAGCGTGATTTCGAATTCGAACGTTACGCCGAACTGGGCGGAGCCAATATCCGCGAGGATTATTCATGGCCGTCGCTTGAGCCTTCAGACGACGAATGGCATTTCGAAAATGTGGCCACACAGGTTGAAATTGCGCGCCAGAACGGTACGCATGTGGTTGCAATGCTTGGATACGGCGCTGACTGGGCCAAAGCGGACGGCAGCGACGACAGCATCGCCCCGGCTGACTATGCCGATTTCGCAGGACATCTTGCAGCAGAATTCTGCGACGACGTAAAAGATTACGAAATCTGGAATGAACCGAATATAACGCGTTTCTGGACGCCCGAACCGAACCCGGAAAAATACGGCGAACTGTTCAAGGCCGCATACACCGCTATCAAGACTGCCTGCCCCGACGCTCGCGTGCTGCTGGGCGGAATGGCGTCTTACTCCACCAACGACATAAACGGCACATGGACTTTCATAGAAGAATTGACGACGGCTCACCCGGACATCTGTGATTATATGGACGTAATCACTCTCCATACCTACACCATGGCCCAGAAACCGTCGCCGGAATATGACTGGTTCATCTCGGAAGATTTGATCTGGAGCGGACAGAGCGGCCTGACGGCGATTGCACGCGGTCATTTTGAAGCAATAGGCTGCGGCGATCTGCCGGTTGTTTACAGCGAAATGGGCTGGCCTTCGTACGAAATAAGCGAGGACGAGCACGGATATTTCCTGGCGCGCTCCGTTCTTCTGGCAGCACGCGACGGAGTGGAGACTTATTACTGGTACACATTCTGGGACGGCGAGCCGATCACAGAGGGCGTGCGCCCGCACGAAAATTACTTCGGGCTTTTCGGCTGGCCGGGTTCCGATGGCTCAGAACGGCGCGCAAAACCGGCATGGAAAGCCATGAAGGGTCTGGCCGACGTACTGGGGGATTACAGCTTCGCCCGCGATCTGTCGCCATATTTCGAGTTGCCCACTGACGTTTATGTATTGGCATTTGTTGACCATGCCGGTGCTCTGGCGCTGGCGGCGTGGGACGGACGCGACAACCCGGACGATGGACTTGAACCACCAATGGAAGGCGGGCCGGACACACACTACGAATTCGATCTGCCTCTGCCCGACTATGTTACTGCGGCAACAACTTACAATATCGAAGGAGCCGAGGAAAGCAGCCGGAGCGTCAACGGCAGCCTGCATATCGACCTGACGCGCTCGGTGCGCTACATAAAACTCAAAGCCGACTGACTAACTTCAGTGATTTCCGGCGCAACGGCGAAAATAATCAGCCCCCTGTTTTTTTCTGAGTTCATTCGTGCGTGACGGAAATGTCCATGAGTACTCCCGGTGAGTCGCCCTGATTTATCAGGTGCATGCAATAATAAGCTCCGGGTTCCAACCCTTCAAAGTTCCAGGTGGCAAGCTTCATCTGCCCTCCGGGCGTTGTAACCGGCTTGAATTGAGGTTCAAACTCTGCATCGTATTTAACGCTCCAGTTGCCGCCTTCCAGAGCCGAATACTCAATCGTCTGCGCTTTTCTCAGCAGAAACGACAGCTTCCAGTTTTCGCTTTCTGGATACATTCCCATAGAATCCGGCAACCCGCTTGCAATGCCCGACAGACTGAATCCGCCGTCGGCGTCTGAAAACGGTAAAGTCAGGCAGGTCTGAACCACAGCAGTCGAAGTGCGCGTGACGGAATCGCCTTCCTTAAGATTAATGACAGTATTCCATTCCCGGTCTATTGCGCCGCCGAAATACAGAATCTCCATTCCCCCTGCGTGATAATCACTTATATCTTTAGCGCGCACTTCACCTGCAATACCACGGGCGTCAATGATTTTTTCCGCCGCCGAAGCCGCTTCTGTTCCGGCTTCGCTTTCCATTTCCTGAAGAAAAGTTGCGGCGAAATTCGAAAAAGTATGCGCTCCGTTTTCGTTGAAGCTGCTCAGACTTTTTAGAATCACCTTTGCAAAACGCGCCTCAGTAAAGCCGAATTCTTTTTTCAGAAGCCCGAAAATCTCATAGTTGGCACCGGTTACAATCATTCCGTCCGACTGATCGAAGCCGTTGAGGCTGTCGGGGAATCTGAAATCGTTGTCGGCGCTGCGCGCAAAGCCCGGTCCGGCCAGTTCGTCGATATACTGAAAGAAACTGCTGCGCCCGGAAACCAAAAAAACCAGCGTTTCGGCCAGCCCCTGTTCAAGAGCGCTACCGGAGTTTGAAAGACCGTATTTGTCAATCAGCGTCTCGTTTGTCAGTCCGGCCAGTGCAAAATTGACCCAGTGGCCGAATTCATGGTAAACCGTCTCGCCGTCGTATGCGAAATCCGCGCGTTCACCCTGCCCGAAAACCAGCGCATCGCCTTCATAGCCGGTAAGCCCGTAAATTTCGCCCATACCCATCGCCCGGTGTTCCTCCGGCAGAAACATGGACATCGAAAGCGGAATCAGATCACCGTCGGAGTTCGGCAGGCGGTAATTCGCTACCAGTGTCAACGGCAGGTAAGCGCCGTCTTTCTCGTGACGCCCCGGCAGACGCCGCCACAATCCCACATCTGGCTGTGTAAGAAAAGAGTACATTTTTTGAGCGTGATAATAAAGCTCCACTTCGGCGTGTACATCCGAATCGTCGTAGTCGCCCTCAACAGCCGCTTCCCAGTCGTCGTAATCAAAATTACCGTGCTTGTATTTGTCGGCCAGCGGACGCAAGGTGCAGATACGCTGTTCTGTCGGACCGGAACCGGTGTCGATGGTATTGACCATACCTTCGTCAACACAGGTGACTACCCGCAGCAGGCGGCAGCCGTCCTGATCGGCAACGCTTGAAAGCGAACCGTCAAGATCGTCAGCGACATTTTCCAGCTCAACACCGTGCGGCTGTGGATTCACACTTGGATTGACTTCGAAAACCCGCGCAAAATCCGGGGAATGGTTTTCTTCCTCCGCTTCAGATTCGACTTCGATTTCTACTTCTTCTTCGCTTTCCTCTGAGATGTCCGAGTCGCCGTCGCCGGAATCATCAGACTCCGTGATATCCGCGCTTTCGCTGTCCGCTTCCGATTCAGAGCCGTCCATATCGCTATCAGAATCGCCGTCGGAGCGCTCTTCGGAAGAGTCGGAACAGGAAACCGCCGGCAACAAAAACAGAAACAGCAACGCGAGAACGAATGAAAAGAGTTTCGACATTTTATTCCCCAGGGCAGAAATTATCGACACAGCGTAAAAATTTCAGCATTCAAGTTCATTTTCTCCTGTCGAAGAGAAAAACAATATGTAAATCAAAGGCATATGCAAAAATAACGTTCGCCGCCGTTCGCTGAAGACAAAAAAAGAGCGCCATATGGCGCTCCTGATTTTTTCTGGGGGGCCGGTCCCTCCGTTTACGGAGTATGTCCTTCACGAAGGGACCGGTAAAGAAAAGAAAAACATTCCGGCTCAATTGTCATTCTAGTGCCATTTTACCGGATGTCAACACATATTTTAGAAACACAACCCATACAGACGAATAAACAAGTAAAAACGACATGTTAAAAGAACACAAAAAAATGGCATTTTCTCAGATGCCACCCGACAAGGCATTCAATTACGGCAGAGTCGAGCACAGGCACCCCATCAGAGCGGCTTCGCCGGCTTTTTCCGAGCGACAGTTGCTCACGAACCAGCCATCCGGGGCGCGCACTGCGGATACAGCCACGCCGTTTCCCTTATAGTCGTTTGAGTACATGGCCGTCATTTTCTTCGGCTTTTCTCCCCTTTTGTCCGGGCGGCAGACGTAAGTCATTCTCCCGAAACCCTTTTTCTGCTGCGGCTGCACCATTTCACTTTCGTTTTCACTTAAGAAATACCCCAGAAAAAAGTTCGCGATCTGAAGGTCTTCAAGACATTTTTCGTTCGGGTCTTTGCAGCGTTCCATGCTTCCGGCCAGCGGCAGGCAGAGAGTTTCGGCCTGAATTTTTTTATCAGGAGCTTTTTCGCTGGTGAACAGATGGGACTTTCTTTTAATTTTTGAGTCTTTTGAAGCTTCCACCGGAATTTCTTCACGTTTGAATCCGCGCATCTCGTCGATGTGCATCTGTGCGCACTGGTCGGCGGGAATTTCAGTCACCCCTGCAAGAAAAGAAATGTCGGTCGGAGAAGAGAACTTGAGTTCCTGGTATGGCCCGCGTGAACCGGCCTTGGCGGTAAAAGAGCCTTTGGGAGCTGCCAGCATCCGATTTCTGCTGACGGTAGGCAGAGCCGCCACTTTGTCTCTTCTTCTCGGTTTATCCTCGGACATGTTCTGTTCCGGCGCTGCCTGCACAGTAATGTCGGCTTCTTCGGTTTTCTTCGATTTGTCACAGGCAACGCCTGAGATCAGTGCCGCTGAAAGCAGTGCCACGATAAAAATATGTTTCATTTCGGCTTCTCCATCATATGAACTCATCGGAAGAACAGTATAAAGCACCAAAATTCGTCTGCGGGCAATCTTTTTCGGAAAACGCCGGACATAAAGAAGCTATTTTTCCATCAGCAGTTTCAGAATGCCGATGGCCGTTTTTTTTGCGCTGGATTCGATGGAAGCCTGCGGGCCGATACAGGACGGGCAGCCTTCGGCGCAGCGACAGGCCGAGACAAGTTCGTAAGTACGCCTTACAAGCGTATCGTGCAGTTCCCACAGACGCCGCGCCAGACCGATTCCACCGGGAAAATTGTCGTAAATAAACAGGGTTGGCTCGGAATTCTCGCCGGCAGCCGGAGAAGCTCCGCCGGCGTTGCTCATGTCATCGAAAACCGGTGCGCCTTCAATAAGATGCGGCGCAAACCATCCGCCAGAACGGTCGCCGATACAGCGTCCCAGGTCGCGCATATCACACATTAAAAGCAGCGTGGCCATACCGTGCATGGCGTGAGCTATTCCAGCCAGACCTTCGGCCACTTCACCCGGTGCAACATCAAGACGGCGATACAACCCGGCGGGCAGCGAAAACCAGTGTGCAGTCGTGACCATTTCCTGTTCTGGCATGTCCAGTTCCGAAAAACCCAGATTTTCCGAAGTGTCGAACTTTATCTTCTTGAAACCAACAATTCGACGACGGATACGCACTTCGCCGTATTCCGAAAGCTCGATACCGGCTTTAAGTCCGTCAAAACGATCCAGCACTTTAACTTCCGAATGCTGCTCGGCAGTGGTGAAATACTCGGCTTCCACGCGCGCCACATATGCCTTGTGACCTTCCCAGTCCAGACGGCGCACTTCGTAGGCCACGCCCTCCACCATGTGAATGGCGCCTTCGTGCAGGGTTTCCGGGGCCGAATGAAAATCGACTTCGGCCAGTACGCGTTCTTTTTCTTCTTCAACCACCAGAAAATTCCCGTCCGTCACCGAGCGCAGACTTATTTCAGCCGCCGGGTAAACCGCACCCATCCAGTGCCAGCCTTCACCGGAGCGGTGCAGATCGTTGTTTTCGGCCAGGTAATCCAGAATGTCACGCGTATGATCGGCCGGCAGATTGCCGAACATCTCGCCTTCTCTGAATGGAAGCTCGAAGGCCGCACAACGGAAATGAGAAAGCAGAATCATAATGTTGTCGGGGTCGATGCGGGCGTGCTCCGACGACTGCTCGAAGAAATACTCGGGATGATTGGCAATGAACTGATCCAGCGGCTGTGAACTTGCCACCAGCACCGCCAGCCCCAGAGCACCGCGCCGCCCGGCTCGCCCGGCCTGTTGCCAGGTTGAAGAAATTGAGCCTGGATAACCGGCGATGATGCAGCTTTCAAGCGAGCCGATGTCGATACCCAGTTCAAGCGCGTTGGTGGAAACCACGCCGCGCACAGTGCCGTCACGCAGACCACGCTCGATTGAACGCCGCAACTCCGGCAGATATCCGCCGCGATAGCCCTGAACCAGTTCCTGCGACATGGCTTTGCGGTTCAATCTTTCTTTGAGCGCTTTAGTTATGCGCTCCACATTGAGGCGGCTGCGGGCGAAAACGATAGTCGAAATATGCGATTCGATGAAGTCGCCGGCCAGTTTTTCGGCAGTGCGCACGTATGAACGACGTATGCCCAACGCTTCATTCACCAGCGGCGGATTGTAAAGATAAAAACGCTTTTCGCCCGAAGGCGCACCGTTTGAATCCACGCAGTCCACCGTCCGCCCGCAGATAAGCTGCGCCAACTCGGACGGATTGGCAATGGTAGCCGAACAGCAGATGAACTGCGGCTCGGAGCCGTAAAAACGACAGATGCGCTTCAGGCGACGCATGACGTTTGCGAAGTGCGAACCGAAAACACCCCTGAAAGAATGCAGTTCGTCAATGACCACAAACTTGAGTCCACAGAAGAAACGCTGCCATTTTGTGTGATGCGGCAGCATTCCGGTGTGCAGCATATCGGGATTGGTGATTACGATGCGCGCCGACTGGCGTATGGCGCGGCGGGTGTCGGCGGGCGTGTCGCCATCGAAAGAAGCCGCACCCACGGGTTCGTCAACGGCTTCCAGAAGTTCCGACAGCGCCGCCTCCTGATCGTGACCAAGCGCACGCGTCGGGAACAGGTACAGGGCGCAGGCGTTTGCGTCGGCCAGCAGACTGTTCAGTACCGGCAGATTGTAGGCCAGGGTTTTTCCAGAAGCGGTGGGCGTGACGACAACCACGTCGGCGCCACGGGAAATTTTCTCGAAAGTTTCGGCCTGATGCGAATACAGCTCTCCGACGCCTTTAGACTTCAGTGCTGCAACGAGACGAACATCCAGCGAGCCGGGAAAATCGGCGTATGCCCCCCGGCGCGGCGGAATTACAAGCTGCCCGCTGATGTTGGGCGATTTTTCAAGTTTCGCCGCCAGTTCCTCGATGGCGTTCATATGAGCGCTTTCCTGCATCCTGCGACTCCCTGCAATAAACAGCTGCGCATCATCTTACCCGCGCCGCAGCCTTTGCGCAACGTGGGTGTTCAAAAGGCTGGAAATCGAGGCGTATTGTTGCTATAGTTAATATATGAGGTGTGAACAATGATGCCAGCAAGACGAAAAACCCGCGCAATTTCCATTGGCAACGTCGCTGTAGGCGACGGTGCGCCGATTTCGATTCAATCCATGACTACGGCACGCAGCGCCGATATCGAAAACTGCGCTGCTCAAATCCGCAGCCTGGCCGCCGCCGGTTGCGATATTGTGCGGGTAGCCGTACTTGACGAAGCCGACGCAGCCGCGCTGGGAAAACTCAAAACCGCCGGGGGAATGCCGCTGGTGGCCGATATTCACTTCGACTATCGTCTGGCGCTTGAGGCCATCAGGCAGGGAGTGGACGCCCTGCGAATAAATCCCGGCAACATCGGCGAAAGAGCGCGCGTGGAAGCGGTTGTCAACGCCGCAAAGAACGCCGGGATACCGATCCGCATCGGCGTCAACGGCGGATCGCTGGAAAAACACATTTTAGAAAAGCACGGCCGCCCGACCGCCGCCGGAATGGTCGAATCTGCGCTTGAACATGTCCGCATTCTGGAAGACCTTGATTTTCTGGACATAAAAGTTTCACTCAAATCATCCGATCCGCTGATGACCATGGAAGCCAACCGCATTTTCGCAGACGAATGCGACATTCCGCTGCATCTCGGCGTAACCGAAGCCGGGCCGCTTCTGACCGGTGCGGTACGCAACAGCGCAGTGCTGGCGGTTCTGCTTTCGGAAGGCATCGGAGATACTTTGCGCATTTCGCTTTCTGCCGACCCGGTTTTCGAAGTGCGCGCGGCACGTGTGCTGCTGACGTCACTTGGTCTGCGTTCCGGCGGATTGCGCGTCGTAAGCTGCCCGACCTGCGGACGCTGCCAGACCACTGAACTGTTCGCAATAGCCTCTCATATCGAAGAAAAGCTCGCCGATATCCGTGCAGACATGACGGTGGCCGTCATGGGCTGCGCAGTCAACGGCCCCGGTGAAGCACGCGAAGCGGATGTCGCTGCCGTATGCAGCGACAGATACGGCTACATTTACGTGGAAGGACGCAAAACCCGCAGCGTTCCAATGGCGGAGCTCAGTGACGCTCTGCTGGAAGAAGTAGAAAAGCTGACTTCCTCCGACGCCGGCTGAACAACTGCATTTTTCAAATCTGCCATTTCGTTTCGTGTTCAATCCTGACTTGCCCACATAACCCGGCTTGACACTCCGAACTTCGTAACAACATTGAAAGCATGAACATCTGCAAGGAAACAACCGGATGAAAACAGAAGATATAAAACCCGAAAGCTGGATGGAGGAACTGCTGGAGGCATTTCCGCAGGCGCAGGGCTGGCTGGCAAGGCACGGAATCGTCTGCGTGCAGTGCGGTGAACCGGTGTGGGCTTCGCTGGCGCAGCAGATCGCATCACGCGGACTGGATGTTGAAAGCACGGTGGAAAGCTTGCGCCGCTATCTGAAGGACGGAACGGAGTGATTTATACTTCGGACGGATAGCCCTTGCAGCGCACGAAGAATTCGGTGCGGTTGCGTCCGTTTTCCTTGGCTTTATATAACGCCAGATCGGCGTCGGCCACAAGTTCTTCGATGATGGAAACTTCAGGCGTACTCGAAACTCCGACGCTTACAGTCTGGCGCAGACGGCCATCGGCCATTTTTACCGACTCGCAGGCCATGCGTATGCGTTCTGCAATATGACCGGCGCGCGACATTGGACAGTCAGGCAACAGAACACAGAACTCTTCACCGCCATAACGGCAAGGATAACCGGCCCCGCGATTCTGTTTCATAATTATGGAGGCCACTTCCTTAAGCACAGTATCGCCGGTCTGGTGTCCGAATTCGTCGTTCACCATCTTGAAATGATCCAGGTCGATTATAAGAACGCTTAAGTCGCGCTTGTGCAGACGCGTTTCCTGCATGAATTTCTCAAGTTGATCGTCGAAATAGCGCCGATTGAAAAGTCCGGTCAGACTGTCGTAATAGGCCAGCTCCTGCAAGGCACGGTTTTTGAGCGTGATTTCGTCGTGAAGATGCTTGTTTTTCAGATGATTGTTGATTCGCGCAGTAAATTCCTCGCGCGTGAAGGGCTTTTCGATGAAGTCGTTCGCACCCAGCCGCAGACTTTCAAGCATTATTTCTTTTTCGCCGCCGCCGGTTATGACCACAACCGGAAGCAGATCGTACAGGCGGTTGCGCCGCAGTTCACGGCAGATGTCAAGGCCGGAACCGTCAGGCAGCGAAAGATCGAGCGTAATTATGTCGGGCAGGCTTATTGAAAGATGCGCGCGGAATTCGGCGATGCTGGGACAGATGTTGACGGCAACATCCATATCGTTGAACATGCGCGCAATGACTTTTGAAATCATTGGGCTGTCTTCCAGCACCAACGCGCTTCCGCGATAAAGAATCTGCTTTTTTTGCAAAGTTTTCGAAACGATGTGTCTGAATATGGACGTGTCGATGGGTTTTGGCAGAAAGTCCACAACACCATGATCGAATCCGCGCCGCACTTCGCGCCGGTTCACCATGCCGCTTATCATAATTATCGGCAGATGCGCCGTGCGCGGCGTGGCCAGCAGTTCTTCGGCCAGTTCGAAGCCGCTTTTGCCCGGCATGTTTATGTCGATCAGCGAGATATCCGGCAGAATGTCGTTTATGAGCTGGCGCCCGGCGAAACCGTCTTCGGCGGTTTCGACATCGAAACCCAGGCTCTCAAGCTGCTTTTTCATAACCGAACGCACGATAGCGCTGTCGTCAACAATCGCCGCCAGCGGTTTGCGTTCGACTTTGACCCCGCCACGACGCGATTCGATGCCGACCAGCAGAGATTCAAGCTGTTTCGGCGTGAAAGGCTTGGTCAGAAGTATGTATTCGCAGCTGACATCCAGACTTCCGAGTATTGCCTGAGAATCGAGACTTGTTGAAAGCACAATGGCGGTGTCGTTGAACTCCTGACGGCTTTTTATGTCTTCGATAAGCATCGAGACAGGGCAGTGATGTGTGACCGCCGGAGAGAAAATCACGTCCGGCCCGTAGGTCTGCATATCGTCAACACGCTCGCGGTTCGAATCGAAAAAACGGAAATCGTGACCGCTGCCCGCCAGAAAACGCGTCCAGATTGTCTTCATGGTGGCTACGTCTTCGACGATCGCCAGCCGCAGAGGCATATGGAAAGCTCCTGTATGTATTAAAACTAATATTTATTAAGAGCCGGATCAGAACTTCTTAAAATCCAGTCCCCCTGTCATTTCTTTATTTTACCCTAATAATCAGCTTTCGCCAGTCTAAAAAAATGCGAAAAACAGTAAGCATTGCAGGCATGCACGACTGGAAGATCATATTTTCATTTTTTTGCTCAGTCTTTTTCCAGAGAAAAGAGTATCCTTTTTCAATCAGATTTTTTCAAGGAGAATTGTTATGTCCAGAATGAATATTCTACGCAGGAAAATATCACTTGCATGCATAATGCTGTTTATTGTTTTCTCTGTATTTCCGGCCTGCTCCGGTGATGATTCATCGGAGGCTGCCGATGGCGACTTCGAAGCGGGTCCTGAGACAGAAAACGACATTGAAGGCGACATTGAAGCCGGCAGCGAAAA
>JAKQSH010000465.1 GCA_029570245.1 Deltaproteobacteria bacterium
TTTCTTGCGGTCGGTGATGTCGTGCATGAGTATTACGGCGGCCTTTACGCGCCCTTCTGAATCAAGCATGGCCGAATGTCGTGATTCATGCCACACCTTGCGGCCGTCAGGCGCATATAGGAAATACTCCATGGTGGAAGACTTTCCGGTGCGGAATATGTCTTCGATGATTTTCATTCTCCAGCCGCTTTCTTCGGGAGGGAGGATGTCTTTGATGTTTCTGCCGATGAAGAAATTCGCCGAATAGCCGGATTTGTTTTCGAAGTCTCTGTCGGCCCAGGCCGAAATGGTATTTCCCTCGCGGTCGATCACCATTATGGCGTTGTTGTGCAGAGAAGTGACGATGCCGCGCAACTGCTCTTCGCTGCGGCGCAGTGCCTCTTCTGCCTCCTTGCGCTCGGTTATGTCGTGGATCATTGCCACCACGGCTTTTGTTTCCGTTTCTTCGCGCGTCATTGGAGAAAGCGTAACTTCGTGCCACAGCATGCGCCCGTCGGCTCCCGGGACTGAGTATTCGAACTGCATTGAGTTCTGTGTGTCGGAAACGTTCCGTATGGCCTGCATGAACTCTCTCAGTTTGTCGGGTGCAAGTGTTTCTGACATATTCCTGCCGGGCAGCTCTGATGAAACACTGCCGATGCGCCGGTCGAATTCCCGATCGGCCCAGGCCGCCAGATAGTTTCCGTCCCTGTCGATAAGAACTATGGCGCTTTTTGAAAGCGAAGTCACTATGCCGCGCAGCTGCGATTCGCTGCGGCGCACCGATTCTTCGGCCTGCCGTCTGTCGGTGTCGTCGCGCACAACGATGGTCACGCCGTCGTATTCGCCGCGCGCGTCGCGCCGCATTGAAATACGCGCCGAAAACCAGTGTTCGCCGTCTTCTATAAGCAAGGGATATTCAACGCGCGCCGTTTGTCCGTTGGATGCCACCTGCATGATGGCTTCCGCGAACTTCCTGGATATTTCAGGCGGCAGTATGGATTCGAACGGTTTTCCGATGAACTCTTCCGGCCTTACGTAGAGCTGTTTTTCAAGGGCGGGCTGATGAAAATCCTGCATTCTGCCGAAACGGTCAACCACAAACAGCATATCGCTCATGGAATGCAGCGTGGAGCGTATCATTTCCTCGCTGCGGCGCAGGGCTTCCATGCTTTGGTGCAGTTCGCTTACATCGTGCCCAAGCATTATTGAACCGATGCTCTGATGATTCTCGTCCAGCAGCTTGCGCGATGTCCACGAAATGAAAACTTCCCGACCGTCGCGGGTGATGATGCCTGTTTCGAAATGCTCGCCTTCGGCCCGGCTGTTGGAGCGTTCCAGGCCGGCGAGGAAGGAATCGCAGGTGTTTTTCGGAAGCAGCCTGCGCCAGACGCTGTCCGTTCCGACGACTTCATCACGGCTGTAACCGCTGATGCGTTCGGCGGCCTTGTTCCATATCAGTATGCGGTTTTCGTCGTCCATTACGCTGAGCCAGACGTTGGCGTTGTCGATTACGCTCATGCGGAACTGGTTGAGACGGTAAATTTCCTTTTCGGCCTGTTTACGGGCGCTGATGTCGCGCACCGCCACCAGTTCGGCCTCGCCGTTTTCGTATGGAATAATGCTGGCGTTGACTTCGATCTGCAGGTGACGTCCCTGAGTGTTGACAACCACCGTGTCGAAAACGCCCATATCTCGTTCGCCGCCCATGTGCATTTCATGCAGGCTTTTCATAAAGCCCTGCTCGTCGGGAGCGATGAAGTCCGTGAATGGTCTGTCAAGAATGCCCTCCGGCGAGACTTGCAGCATTTCGCACAGGCGGCGGTTGGCATAGACAAATTTATAATCCTTTATTATGCAGATGCCATCGGAACCCAGTTCAACCAGATTACGGTATTTTTCTTCGTTTTCACGCAGAATCTCGTGCAGGCGGTATTCTTCGCTGATGTCAACATGTGTGCCGACCACGCGCAGCGGTTGACCTGCTGAGTTTCTTTCCACTACTTTTCCGCGCGCCAGCACCCATTTCCAGGAGCCGCTTTTGGCCTTTACGCGAAACTTGGATTCGTAAGACTGCGTATGACCTTCGAAATGTCTGAGCATATTCTGCTTGATGGATTCCAGGTCTTCCGGGTGCAGCAGGGGCAGAATATCGTCGTAACCGGCTTTGATTTCTTCCGATCCGTATTCGAGTATGGTTGACCACATCGGACTGAGATAGATTTCGGCCGTTTCGATGTTCCAGTCCCACAGTCCGGCGCCTGTGCCTTCCAGAGCCAGCTTGAGCCGTTCCTCGCTCTTTTTGCGCAGCAGCTCTTCTTCTTTACGCTGGTTGATGTCGCGCGTCACGCCGAGAATTCCTATCGGTCTGCCGTCGTCGTCGCGCAGAAGACCGGCCTGAATTTCGACCCATAAGGGCCTGCCGCTGATGTGATATTCCTGCAATTCCAGAGTTATCACCGTTTCCGGCGGCAGCGTGTTCAATTCACCGTAGCGTTGCAGTTCTTTCAGACGCCTGCTTGCGATCAGCCACGACTCAGGCGTCAGTTTCTGCTGCAGGGTCATTTGCGAGGACTGCTGCTGAGTGCGTCCGAACACTTTTTCGACAGAAGGCGTTATGAAAGTTTCGCGCAGGTCAAAATCCATCGTCCATATAACATCCGAGGCGTTTTCTGCTATTAGGCGGTAGCGACGCTCGGAATCTCTGAGCTGGCGTGTGCGCTGTTCGACAAGTTCTTCAAGATGTTCGCGGTATGCCTGGTTTTCGCGTTCGAGCCTTTCGCGCTCGTCGTTAAGGCTTTTTATGCGGGCGGCGTTGGCCACCACGCGGTTTATGATGGCTTTTGAAACGGGTTTGCGCAGATAATCGAAAGCTCCGGTGCGCAGGGCTTCGGTGGCCGTATCCACTGAAGGATCGCCGGTGATGAGAATTCCAAGGGTTCCGGGCGAAACTTTTCGCAGTTCCTGCAGCAATTCCACTCCCGAACCGCCCGGAAGAACAATATCCAGGACTACAAC
>JAKQSH010000479.1 GCA_029570245.1 Deltaproteobacteria bacterium
CTTCCACAAATCCGCCCAGATATGCAGGGAGAACCTAAATTCGTCCGGCAACCGCGAAAGCGTCATCTTCCCGACACCTGCCGGGTATCATCCGATCGCCGACAGTCAAAATTTTGCCGACCTGCCGGGAAAAATCTGCCGCACCGATCATGTGCAACACAAATAAGCATTTAAGATCAACAACTTGTGATCATAAAACGCTTTTGGCACAGGCTTTGCTCAAATAAGGAGGCGTGAGGACGAAAGGCAAGGAGCCGATGAGATCAAATTTGAAGACAATATGGCTTGTGTTGATGATAACAGTACTGTTATCACTGGCTTTTTCAGCCGAAGCACAGGTTGTCGGGAAAACCGGCTTCGCCGAGATAAAGACCTTCAATCTTGATGTGCAGTCAAAAAGCCGATACCGTGCCGATTATGGCCCCAACAGAGGCGAACTTATTCTTGAAGTCAAATATCCGCCGGCAGAACTGCTGCCTCAGATCAACCAGTACATCGGCGAAAACCTCATTGCAGTCAAAGTCCTCAATGAAACCGAAACTCTGCTTAAGGTCAAGCTGGTGATTTCACCCAGCAATTTTGCTTTTCGTCATCGCCGCACGCTTGAACCGCACAGAATAGTAATCACCATCGGATACGATCTGCGCGACGGTTCTTCGATAAAATCAAAGCAGGCCATATATCCGTTGGTTCCGTTCTGGGAAGCCATCATCGACAATACGCCAGTGCTGCCGGATTTCAATTTCAAGAACATCCCGGCCAATATCCCCCAGATCACCGCCAAGGATTACCTCAACGCCGTCGATCTTAAAGACATGGGCGCTTACAGCAACGCCATCGGCAAAATCCGCACAAACCTGCTCGAAAGCTCCGGACCGCTGTGGGTCGAAAACCTGGTTCTTCTGGCCGACATTCAGTTCAACGCCGCACTCGAAAACGAAAAATGGGACGACGCTCTGCGCGCCGTTCTTTCCGCCGAGCAGGAAAATCTGAACACCGATCAGCGTATACGCATGCTGCTTGAACGTGCCTATGTTTCGAACAATCGCGGCATGTACGAAGAAGCTTATAATTATTTCAACGCAGGTGCTACCGAATGGCGTCGCCTGCGTACCTGGTTCGAACTGGGCCTGCTGGAAAATCACCTGCTCCAGAAAAAATGGAACAAAGCCGAAGACCTGGCAAAAAACATGCTTAAACGTCGCGGACTTACCGCTGCTGCCGAAAGAAAGATATGCTTCGCGCGCGTTACGGTCATGGCGGTAAATGGAAAAATTCGCGACGCCGCCCACCTGGTGGATGACTGCATCAATACCATCGAAAACGACAGACCCTCTGCCGCACAGTATCTTATGGCCGGTGAAATTAAATATCTGGCCGAAGAACTCGGAGATGCGCGGGAATACTACGGAAAAGTCACCAGCCTGTATTCCTCTTTCTGGCAGTCGGCGCTGGCTCTGCTGCGCCAGGGCGATCTGGCGGCCTATCAGGGGCGGAATGAAGAATCGGTTCAGGCTTACCGCCGCGTAATCATGGACTGGCCCGAATCCCCAATGGCAAAGCTGGCCGAACTGCGCATTTCCGAATACATCTCGCGTCAGTCTGAAGAAGAAAACCCGATGCTGGCCTATGAACAGATTGATCTGGTAGGCGCTCCCGAAATTCTGGAACGCGACGCGAAACTGCGTCTGATGTGGCACTACCATTATAACGGGAACTACATAAAAGCGTTCGCCTACCTTAACGAGCTTTATAACCGCTTCAATCTCGAACGCTACTGGGTTTTCCAGCCCGACCGTTTCTCGGCGGTCGTCATGGACACCTACCGCACCGCATTCTCGAAGGAAGAATACGATTACATCATCAAACAGCAGGTGGACGGCATCCGCTTTCCGCTTTCAAAAACCGACCAGGAAATGCTCTCATTCTGGGCCGCCGAATCACTGCGCTACGGTCTGCGCGCCCGCGACGCCATAAAGGTATATCTCAAAGAGCTCGAACGTCAGGGACACAGCCCCGAAGGCGAGCGTCGCCTGCTTATGGGTCTTACCAACGCCTACCTGAGCACCGGCGATCATTTTCGCGCCCGCATGACGCAGGACTTTTTCTTTGCCCGTTATCATTCCACAACCGATCAGCTCGATCATCTGCTGGCGATGGCCGAAATCGAACGCCAGGCCGGCAATCTCAAAGCTTCCATCGCTTCATACGAACAGGCCCTGACACTGTGCAGCGACGAACGCCAGAAGCTTGAGATAGGCTCCAATCTCGGTCAGATTTATTACAGACTCGAACGCTATGAAGACGTGGTAAAACTTCTCTCCGACAATCTGGCGGTTTATCTCTCGCCCAGCATCGAAACCGAAGCCGAAATCATTCCCGAATTTGTTTCGCACGGCCTCTTCTACCTGGCCGATTCTTTCTTCAAAACCGGAAAATACAACGAAGCCCAGCTGGCCTACCGGCGCGCCCTGCTGCTCTTTCCAGACGATTCGCGTGTTCCGGTGGCGCTTTATTACGACGCCGAAATCAGCGCTATGCAGGGTGACATAAAAAGCGCGGTCAAGCGTTTCGAGGAACTGTCGGCTTCAAAGGACGAATCGTGGAGCCGCATCGGAAAACTGAAAGCCGAAACCATCGGCTGGAAGCCCGACATGCAGAATGTCGGCGGCGATAAATAACGGAAGCGACAGGAGCTTAAACAATGGTTATGGAACCGATGGTAAACACGATCAATCACGAGGCGGCCCGGCAGCAGTCGCGCATCATAAAGGCCCCCGTGCTCCTGACCGTAAACCAGCGCATGCAGACCATCCTCAAGATGGCCGAGGTCGTGGCGTCTCACAGCACTCCGGTACTGATCGAAGGCGAAAGCGGCACAGGCAAGGAAGTTCTGGCGCGTTTCATTCATACCCGCAGCCCGCGCCGCACCAGCGCTTTTGTCGCGCTTAACTGCGCCGCCATTCCCGACAACCTGCTGGAATCCGAGCTTTTCGGTTACGAAAAAGGCGCTTTTACCGGAGCCGACAGAGTACGTGAAGGAAAATTCGAACTGGCCTCCGGCGGTACAATAGTGCTGGACGAAATCTCAGAGATGAATCCGGCATTGCAGGTCAAGCTGCTGCGTGTTCTGCAGGAACGCGAGGTTGACCGTCTGGGCGGCGCTTATCCGATTGCGGTTGACGTGCGCACCATCGCAACCACAAACACCAATCTTAAAGAGTGGACGCGCAAAGGCCGTTTCCGCGAAG
>JAKQSH010000278.1 GCA_029570245.1 Deltaproteobacteria bacterium
TGGGCAGCATCAATTACGAGATTGTCACCCGTGCCGAGCCGGATTCGAGCCGCGTAATAGTGAATTGTTGAGAAGCCTTACACCGTATGGCCTTCATCGCTTTTCCTCAACCCATCATCGAAGCGAAATTCATTAGACGCTACAAACGCTTTCTGGCCGACTTCGAGCTTTTCGACGGCTCGATTGTCACGGCGCATTGCACCAATACCGGCTCCATGCGCGGCTGCCTGGAACCCGGCGCGTTGTCGCTGCTCTGGGACAGAGGTCAAAGCATGCGCGCCACGCGTTACAGTTGGAAGGCGATCCGCATCGGTCGGACTTTTGTCGGCATTGACACTCAGCTTCCGAACCGGCTGGTGGCTGAGGCTGTATCCGGAGGCGAAATAGCGCCGCTTGCCGGGTATGCAACGATCCGTCGCGAGGTTCGCATGGGCGCAGACAGCCGCGTCGATCTGCTGCTGCAATCCGTTGGCCTGCCTGATTGTTTTGTGGAAGTGAAAAACGTTACGCTACTTGAAGGCGGTGTTGCGCGTTTTCCAGACGCAGTTACGGCGCGCGGACGAAAGCATCTTGAGGAACTCAGCCGGGTTGTAGCCTCCGGCGGGCGGGCTGCAATTGTTTTTGTTGTGCAGCGTGCCGATGCCTGCCGTTTTGAGCCGGCAGCTGAAATAGACCCGGAATACACCTCTGCTTTGCGTCGTGCTTTCGAATGCGGCGTAGAGATTTTCGTTCTGTCAGCTTCAGTCGATCGCGACGGCGTGCGCACTGAAGGTCTGCTTGATTTCTCATTGTGATGGCTTCCTGCTTTGCTTGATTTGCCGCAGTACCTCTGGTATCATGCTCGACGGTATTCATTATATTCAGACATTTCGAATACTTGCAGTCTGAAGTTGTGCAACTTAAATACGACAGAGGTGTCATGCGGTTGAACGTAATTTCTGATTCCATTCTGTGGGGAATCTTTTCCGTTATCTGCAGTGCGGTTATTTTTCCTTCTCTGGCAAACGCCGATGATGCGATCCATTCCGAGTCCTCCGGGCAGAATTCCGAGATAAGCGGGAACGGTTCTTCCGCATCTGTTGAAAATAAGGAAGTTGCAGAAGGAAATGACGCTCCGCAGCCTGAAGTGAAGGTGAACCCTTATGCTTTCGGGAGCGAACCAGACAAGGTACAGCTTGAAAGTTCTTTTAATCAGGGTCTCGAACTTGTGAGGCGCAGCCGGTGGAGCGAGGCCATTCAGCTGTTTGACGCCATGCTGGCGGCAAAAAACGTCAGCCCCTGGCGTGATCGTTGCCGCATGCTGAAAGGCAAAGCGCATTTTCATATGGGACAGTATGCAGAGGCTCTGGCCCTGCTGAAGCAGGCGCGCGGCGGGTTCAGGAAAGAACTGCACGACTGGTTCGACTGGACCATCGGTGAATCCGCCATGCAGCTGGGCAGATATGGGGAAGCCCAGGCCGCGTACCGTCGTATTCTCGACATCAACGAAAACAACAGACATGCACGCGACAGCCGCTTTTATTTCCGCGCGCAGGTGCGCAACCTGGAT
>JAKQSH010000288.1 GCA_029570245.1 Deltaproteobacteria bacterium
GCAGAACATGTCCGCCGCCGAGTATGCCAATCATCAGCTTTTCGACCATGTCGTTCTGACCGATGATGCGTTTGCGTATCTGAGACGTAAGTTCGTCAACAAACTTGGATTCAGCCGCCACTTTCTGATTCAACAACTCGATTTCGTTGTACATTCAATCCTCCTGCCGCTGCGTTTCTTTTGTTTGCGCACGCCTGGTTAAATCAAACAGGCCGGTCTTTTATCACATGCAAGGCTCGAAAAAAAGTTTTCGTCAACAAACCCGGCGCATTAAATCGCCGTTTTGTGCAGATTCAAACATTCGGGAAGCGAAAAATATTCCACCGGCAGAAGTGAAAATTTCCGGCTTTTCAGGAAGCCGGCCTTATTTCGGGGTGTGAATCCAGCCACGGTTTCAAAAGTTTATGATTTTTCATGTAAAATCCGGCAAATCGCGAGCGTTTGCGCTTGGGGCGGTCTTCATACTGTTCGGCCATGTCTTTTACCCATTCGCCATACTTGATCTTTCTGACTGCCTTGTAAAAAGCCAGAGCTTCTCTGTCTTTTCCCGCCAGGCTGTAAATGTGTCCCAGAAATACGTTGGCCAGAAGCGGACCGTCGTTGAACCGCGAGCTTTTAAGGGTTGACATTTTATGCAGAAACTGCAACGAAGGCGTATGACGCTCGGTGCATGCCAGAATGAAGGCAATGCGCATCTGAATAAGCAGCACGTCCGCAGAAACCATAAGTTCGGCATAACTGTTTGAATCCAGAGGAATTATGCTGCGGGCTCTGCGATAAGCAGCCAGGGCTTCTTCCCATTTGGGATATTTTACCATCACCTCGCCTTTAAGCATGTAAGCCAGATAGCTTTTCGGGTGCTCCCTTATGATAAGCTCGCACATGTCGGCGGCTTTCTGATGTTTTCCATATTTACCGCTATAAAGGTTGGTTAAAAAAACCTGAGCTAAAAAACGGAACGGCGACCCTGGAGCCGCTGCGCTCTCGACCTGACGGATACCTTTTTTAAGGTCCCCGGTGGGAAACCCGATGAGATACATGATCGCTTTGGTAAAAGGCCCGAATATGCCGGTATAAAAATTGTAAATACCGTAAACCAGCAATGCGCCGTGCAGATTCGGACGGGATTTAAGGAGCTCCTGCATATAATTGAAGGCGCTTACACCATGATTGCGGGCGTCCAGATAATGTCTTTCTATGCCTGAATAAAAAGCCAGACCGGCTTCACACATTGCCAGATGGTAGGTGCCGGCGTCTTTTAATTCTTTGATTTTACGAACATTATTCGCAGTTTCAATACACTTCTGCAAATACGGCAGAACTTTTGTATCGCTGGTCAGACGGTCCCTGTCAATAAACAAGCGGCGGACTTTGGGCAGGGCAGCCCACAGGTAGGAACTGGGGAAATTAGGATGAAGTTCGATTTCCTTCTCCAGTTCAACGTCAAGGTTCAGCAGTTCTCCATCCTGAAAACGCTGCATGACGCCCCAGAGATGCTCGGTCATAAGGTATACGTCGTTGTCGGGGATTTTCGCCATGTCAGGCGGAGCCGCCGCCACAGATGAATAAAACACAGTAAAAACAAGTACAAAAAGAAAAGTCCTGCAAACACGGACTGACATGAAGCAGCTCACGATAAACCTCATAGTGTGTAAAACAATTGCCTGATAAAAGCAGTTTTCAGGAGGGTATTCTACTCGCAGTCAGAACGAAAAGCACGGTAAAAAACAGGATCAGAGCCAGTCCTCGTCGGCCAGGCTGTCGTAACTGCCGTAAGAGTCCCAGTCCCAGCCGTGAACAAACTCGTCCTTCCAGTATTTGTCTATTGGTTTATCAATTATTTCTGCAAGATGCCTGTCCATCTGCTCAAGCTCGTCCGAACTGTGACTGGCAAGTACGGTTTTAAGAGTGTCGGCATCAAGTGAGTTCGAAACGGCATTGTCTGATTCTGCAGCAACCTGGAACGATGCGCCTTTCACTTCAATGTCGTCCATCTCATATGAATTAAGCAACAGAACGCTGACAATAAGCACAACCGAAACCGTAGCCGCCGGAACCGTCACCCACGGACTGCTTATCAACTGCATGAAATATCTTATCTTATGCCGCTTTGCAACCTGTGCGAATGTAGCTTTTTCCATGCGGCGCAGCATGGCGTCTGAAATTTCAGGGGTAAGTAGTTCGAAATACTTCTTCAGTTCCTGCTCCTGCTTTTTTTCCTGCTCATGCGTCATAAATTCATCCTTCATCGGATTCCTCCATTAACTCGGCCAGCTTTTTTCTGGCACGATGAATGGCGACCCTCGTTGCTCCATCCTGCTTGCCGACAATTGCGGCGATCTGTTCCGAACTCAGGTCTTCGCCGATTTTCAGTTCCAGCAGCAGTTTTTCTTCCTCATTCAAACGACCGAACGCATTCGCCAGCCGCCCTATATTTTCCTTATCAAGCAGTTCCGAAAGCGGATTGCGATGTTCCACATCCTCCGGGACTTCGTCCCAGCCGTTTATTTCCCGTCCGCTCCTGCGCGCGCGGTCATATGCTTCGTTGAGGGCAATACGGACAACCCATGACGAAAACCGCGAACGTCCTTCAAATCCTTCTATGTTTTCAATGGCTTTAACAAAAGCCTCCTGCACGATGTCCCAGGCTTCAGCTTCGTTTCGGACCCGGCGCATAATGACTCTGAATACCATCCCGGCGTTGGCCCTGAAAAGCTCCCCGAAAGCTTCGCGGTCATATCCAGCTTTTTCGGCCAGGAGCTTTTCTTCCATGCACCGTCCTTTTCACGCGTTCGACAGAACGATCATGCCTTTCCTGAAATATAGACGCAACAGCTTCAATAATGTTACAGAATTCCCGCCCGATTGCCCAGCCACTTTTTCAAGCTTTTTTCAAGGCCGTTTTTTTACTTGCTTTTGAAGGATACACTTACTAATCTACTCGGCACGGAAGCGTGTGTTGCAAAAGTTGCGCAACCGTTGAGGCATTACATTGGACGTTGAAATAAACCTTAAAAAAATCATCCTGTTCATAGGAAATTACGGCAGTGGAAAAACCGAAGTCGCCGTTAATTTCGCAATAAATCAGGCAAAACAGGGCAAAACAGTTCGACTGGTTGACCTGGACATTGTAAATCCATACTTCCGATCACGCGAATGCCGGGATACGCTGGAATCACAGGGAATAAAGGTCATTCTGCCCGGTGACGGCTACCTAAACGCCGATCTGCCGATAATCGCACCGGAAGTTCGCGGCTCTATCGAACGCGAAGACGGCATCACAATTCTGGATGTCGGCGGCGACAAAGTAGGTGCAACGGTTCTTGGAAGCCTGGCGGCGTCGATCAGCCGATCAGGGTTCGACATGCTGCTGGTTCACAACGCCCGCAGACCCTTTACCGATACCGTAGAAGGTTCGGTGACGATTGCGCGTGAAATCGAAGCCGCCGCAAGACTGAAGCTGAGCGGCGTTATAGGCAACACGCATCTTATGGATAATACCAGCACCGAAATTCTATACGAAGGTTGTGAAAAAACGAGGCAGGTAAGCAAAGCGCTTGACCTGCCTTTTTTGTTCATAAGCGCCGAACAGCGTTTGCTTGACGGACTGGACATGAACAGAATTGGCGTGCCGGTTCTGCCTCTTACACGCCTGCTGCTGCCCCCGTGGCGCAGAAAAGAGAAACTTGGACCGGCGAATTTTCTGCTTGGTTAGCCGAAAACGGCTTGATAATCAATATCTAAGGAGTCGATATGCCGAGGATAACTATTGAGAAAGACCGCTGCAAAGGCTGCCAGCTGTGCGTTAAAGCCTGCCCGCAACGCATACTGGACCTGTCGAAGGAGCTGAACGTCAAAGGCTACTTCTACGCCATCGTGGTTGATCCGTCGCGCTGCGTGGGCTGCATGATGTGCGCCATTACCTGCCCCGACGTTGCCATAGAAATAGGCCCCAACGGCGAGTGACGTAATCTGTTCGATCATTAAATCCCAAGCGGCGGAGGCTTGTAACATGTCAAAAAAACTTATGAAAGGCTGTGAAGCTATTGGTGAGGCGGCGATTTACGCCGGAGCCAAGAATTATTTCTGCTACCCGATCACGCCACAGTCGGAAGTGGCCGAATACCTGTCCCGCAGAATGCCGGAAGTTGGAGGAGTGTTCCTTCAGGCCGAATCCGAAGTGGCGGCCTCAAACATGCTTTTCGGCGCCGGAGCCACCGGAGTGAGAGCATTCACCACTTCATCCAGCCCCGGAATCAGCCTGATGTCTGAGGCGATTTCTTATATAACTGCCGCAGAACTGCCGGTGGTGTTTGTCAACATCGTGCGGGCCGGCCCCGGACTGGGCGGCATTCTGCCTGCACAGGGCGATTATTTCCAGGCTACCAAAGGCGGCGGACACGGCGATTACCGTCTCATGGTGCTGGCTCCTTCTACTGTTCAGGAAGCGGTGGATTTGACGATTCTGGCTTTCGACAAAGCCGACGAATACCGCAATCCGGTTATGGTGCTGGGAGACGGCATGATAGGACAGATGATGGAGCCGGTTGAATTCCCTGAGAATTACAAACCCAAATATCAGGACCACTCCGGTTGGGCCACCACCGGCTGCGAGGGACGCGAGCCTCACATCGTAAAAACGCTCTTCCTTGACCCGGCTCTGTGCGATAAACACAACGAAAAAATGGCGGCAAAATATCGCCGTTTCGAAGAGTCGGAAATCCGCTACGAAGAATACAACATGGACGGCGAATACGAAGTGTTGATTGTCAGCTACGGCACCATGGCGCGCATCTGCAAAACCGCCATTGAAGACCTGAGCAAAAAAGGTATTAAAGTCGGCCTGCTGCGCCCGATTTCGCTGTATCCGTTCCCCAGAGAAGCGGTTTTGAAGGCTGCAGACCGCAAACATGTAAAAGCTGTGGCTTCGATTGAAATGAGTATGGGTCAGATGGTGGAAGATGTCGAACGCGCCGTGGCCGGTACAAAGAAGGTGTCTTTCTTCGGTCATGCCGGTGGCATAGTACCGACGCCAGACGAAATAATCGAATTCGTATCTTCTCTTGCCAAGCGCCCCGAAGGCGTATAACGCAGGCTCGAAGGGAGTTGAAGATGGAAAAAGTATTCAAACGGCCTGAGTCGCTGCGCACCAACCACATGCACTACTGCCCCGGTTGTACGCACGGAATAGCGCATCGTCTGGTGGCTGAAGTACTGGACGAACTGGGACTGCGTGAGCGCACCGTAGGCATCGCGCCGGTGGGTTGCTCTGTTCTTGCCTACAATTATTTCAACTGCGATTTTCAGGAAGCCGCACACGGTCGCGCTCCGGCCTTCGCTACCGGAATAAAGCGCTCAAACCCGAACCTGATAGTCTTTACTTATCAGGGTGACGGCGACTTGGCGTCGATAGGCGGCAATGAGATGCTGCACGCCGCAAACCGTGGCGAGAAAATCACAATCATTTTCATCAATAACGCCATTTACGGAATGACCGGCGGACAGATGGCGCCGACCACCCTGCCGGGCCAGGTGACAAGCACATCACCGATGGGACGCGACGTTTCGCAGACCGGCTACCCGCTGCGTGTCGCAGAACTGCTGTCTTCACTGCGCACGCCCGGATATATCGCGCGAGTATCGGTACATAAACCGGCTTATGCGATCAAGGCTAAAAAGGCCATTCGCAAAGCTTTCCAGTATCAGGCCGAGGGCCGCTGTTTCTCGCTGGTCGAAATTCTTTCGACCTGCCCGACAAACTGGGGCAAAACTCCTGTTGAAGCTACGCAGTGGCTTGAAGAAAACATGATTCCATATTA
>JAKQSH010000311.1 GCA_029570245.1 Deltaproteobacteria bacterium
AGAGAGGCCATCGGCAGAGTGCCGCAATTCGACCGCAACCGCATCGGACTGTGCATGGTGGGCTGCGCCACGCAGGAAGGCGAACAGGGAATGAACCTCGCCCGCTGGGTGGCGCTGCACGCCGGAATTCCAGTCTTTACGCCGGCAGTGACATCTTCCATGGGCGAATGTTCCTCGATGGCGGCGCTCGACTGGGCTGCTCTTTCCATTCAGTCCGGCACCCGCGACGCGGTTATTGTCGGCGGAGTCGAATCAATGACGCTGCTGCCGCTTGGCGGGTACAATCCCAGCCCCTCGCCGCGTCTCATGGATAAACTGCCGATGGCCATGACGCCCTCCGGCATTGCTGCCGAAAACGTCGCGGCGCGCTGCCGAATCGACCGCAAAGCTCAGGACGAATACGCCGAGCTCTCGTTCGCACGCGCCAAAGAAGGCTGGAACAGAGGTTTTTTCCAGCGTGAAGTCGCCCCGCTTACCCTGAAGGACGCACTAAACCAGGATGTAACGATTTTTCAGGACGATATCGCAGTCCTGGAAGAACTGCCGCAGATGAACCATTACAAACCTGCATTTCTGAAAGACGGAACAGTAACCAGAGGCAACAGCACTTTCGCCGCAGATGGTGCAGTGGCGCTGCTGCTGATGTCGAAAAAACTGGCTGAAGAAAGCGGAATTCCCATCCTGATGAAAATCAGACGGATAGCGGCAGGAGGCATCAGCCCCGATCTGGAACAGATGGCGATGATTCCTGCCATTAACTCGCTGCTCGAAAAAGAGCAGATCGGATTGAAGGATATCGACTTTTTCGAACTTCACGAAGGTTACGCCGCCGGGCTGTTGGCATGCGTACACGAACTTAAAATTGAAGACAGGATGGACAGAATCAACTGTTACGGTGGTGCGCTTTCTCTAGGCTGCCCGATAGGCGCGGAAGGCACCCGTCTTATATCGACCCTTATCAATGTGATGCATGAAAAGTCCGGCACGCTCGGACTGGCGGCAGTCAGCGCCAAAGGCGGCCTGGGCTGCGCCGCGCTGCTCGAAAGGGTCTGATGCACATGAACGAAATCAGCCCGGATATCAGCAGATTCTCCCAGAGGCATCACCTCGAACTTAAAATTATCCGCCAGCGCGGCAACGTGCTGCTGTGGGACATGTCAGACGGAATCGCCTGCCTGGAATGGAGCCGGGCGCCGCTGTCACGCATCGAAGAACCTGTGCTGGCCATGCTTGAATCGTCGCTGGACGAACTGGAGCAGCGCGGGCTTGACGGACTGGTGATTATGGGCGGGGGTGAGGGTTTCGCCGCCGGTTCCGACATAAACACGCTGATAGAAGCCATACGCCGCAAAGACTGGCAATGGCTGGAGGCCGACGTTCTGCGCCGCCAGAACATCCATCGCCGAATCCAGCAGAGTCGTCGTCCTGTGGTGGCAGCGGTTCACGGCCTCACACTGGGCATGGGTTGCAGCCTAGCTATGCACGCCACACGCATATGTGCCGCACACGATCTGATAATGGGCTTCTCGGAGGTGAACTCCGGTCTTATTCCGAGCAGCGGCGGCAACAAGGAACTGCTGCACCGTCATGCGGAAAGCGCCAGAGTCGGCGGACCTTTTCCGCCGTCGCAGCAGACTTTCGAAAAGATATTTTCCGGCTGGCGCAGCGACTCAGCATTATCGGCGCGCAGAAATCATTACCTGGGCAGACGCGATCTGATTGCGCCTTCGCGCGAAGACCTGCTTGACCTTGCGAAGAAGGCCACATCAGACATCATCCGCGCCGGCTACAATCCGCCCGCACCCTACATGTTTTCGCTGCCCGGCGAAGGCGGCGCGACGCAGATAAAACTGAAACTGTTCGAAATGTATTCGGTCGGCGAAATAGACGCACATCAGCGCTTTATCGGCGAACAGCTAGCGCATGTGGTATGCGGCGGCCAGTGCCTGCCTTCACGCCCGGTGAGCGAAGAATATCTGCTGGGTCTTTCGCGCGAATGCTTCATGGAAATCTGCCGCGCCCCCGGCACTCTCGAACGCCTGGAAGCCACGCTGAAGGAGAGGATGTATTTTTAGGGAGATTCCGAATCCGCAGGAGATTGACAAAATGAAGCGTTGTCATTTCTGGCAAGGAAACATGAAATGAGGAAAAGAGAGCAATTACATTTAACAGAAGTAAAAATCAACAACTATAAGACATTAAGAGATGTGTCAATTTCTTTGGAACCGCTGAATGTTCTTATTGGAGCCAATGGGTCAGGTAAAACTTCCTTGCTTGAGTTGTTCGACATTTTGTCTGTTGGAATGAGTAACAATTTAAAGAATGCGATATTTAGTAAAGGAGGCTTGGTCGGCCTGCGTTCTCACGGAATCAACATAAACGAACCGTTGTCAATTGAATTAATCGCCGGGAGATATCGCTACATAATTAAGCTGAAAGCTGTCAACCAGAGTTATATTGTAGAGATGGAGCAATTGAAAATCGATGGGAAATTATTGATTGACAGAACAGCGACAAAAGCTAACTACAGAAAAAACAGCAAACTTATCCCAGCAAAAAAGGCCGACGGATTCGATGAGGCTGAATTATTGCTCGCTCAGGCTCCTCGCTGGAACATGAAAGAAATTGATGAATTTCGCGATTATTTAGGATCGCTGGCGGATTTCGTTACGTTTTATGCTGGCTTGGGTTCTAATATAAGGTTACCTCAAATGCTTGAGCCTGGCTGGTTGATGCCGGCTATTGATGGTTCGAAGCTCATTCCTGCACTCTACAATATAAAATCTAACCATAAAGACACCTACAATCGAATTGAAGAAGCACTGCGGTCAGCTTTCTCAGAATTTAAAGAGTTGGATTTTAGAATTGTTTCTCTTGGCCAAGCTTCGCTGGTTTGGAGAGAAAACGGGGGACTGGAGTTTTTCCACAATCAATTGTCTGAAGGCACCCTTCGATTCTTGTGTTTGGTAACATTGCTATTATCTCCCAATTTGCCTGCGTTGGTTATGATTGACGAGCCTGAAATCTCAATGCATCCTGAAATGCTGATGATTATTGCTGGGTTATTGCAGGAAGCATCAAAAAGATCAACGATCTTTGTCGCAACTCATTCAGATCGCTTAATCAAGTGGCTAGAACCACATGAACTTCTCGTTCTTAACAAAGAAAAAGGCTTTTCTACACTTCAACGCGCCGACGATCCCAAATTAAACATTCAGGAATGGCTGAAAACGTATACCCTTGATCAACTCTGGCTTATGGGAGAATTAGGAGGAAGGTCGTGAGCAGGAGTAGCAAGGAAATCGTTTTGCTTGTTGAAGGTAGAACAGAAATAGCGATTAAACAAATTCTTAAAAGATTTCTGGATGAACGCTGTGAACTGGAGAACATTCCTAAGGTTCGCCTGACCCTCAAGCCTATGGATTCTCGTCTCTTGAAACCCCAGGTTGTCAAAGACCAGATTGCAATGAACATTGCACGCAGAGATGTTGTCGGAGTTGTAGCTTTAATTGATGTCGCTTGCTCTGGTCGTCCGCAACAGTTTAACAATGCAAAAGAAGCAATAAAATTCCTGAGCGAGATAGCTCCCGACGAGAATCGCTATCGCGCTCATGCGGCGCAATACGATTTTGAGGCATGGCTGCTGCCATACTGGGAATCTATCTTAAAAAGGCTGAACCAGAAAAAACAGATTCCATCGAATAATCCGGAAACAGTCAACCATAATCATCCGCCCTCATGGCATCTTCAGGAGTTGTATAAAAGGGCCGGGTACAAATACGACAAACCACGCGACGCTCTTGCAATTCTGACAGGGAAAGACTTGCTTGTCAGCGCAAATAAGTGCCCACAATTCAAGGCATTTCTTAACAGTCTGCTGCACTTCGCAGGTTGCAAACCGATATAAACATTAACAATCTCTTATCTCTGATTCAAGCCATTGTAGCTGAAGGTGAAGCCTTTTTGTTTGAAGAGGTTCATGCAGGCGTCTACGACATCGCTGTCGTAAAGGGTGTCGCGCTGTCTGTCGATTTCATCCAGAGCCCTGGCGACGCCCAGCGCCTGACGGTAGGGACGGTTGGAAGTCATTGTTTCCACAACGTCGGCCACTGCCAGTATGCGGGCTTCAGGCATTATGTCGTCGCCCTCCAGCCCGCCGGGATAACCGCTGCCGTTAAGGCGCTCGTGGTGCTGCAGCATCATGCGATCGACCGACCATGGAAAATCGACTGACTTTACGATTTCGAAACCGGCTTTGGGATGTACTTTTATAAGGTCGAATTCGATGTCGTCCAGACGGCCCGGCTTGCTGAGAATTTCGGGTGGAATATACATTTTGCCGATGTCGTGGATTACACCAGCCACATGTACGCCGTCTACAACCGACTGCGCCATTTCCATTTCGATGGCGATGGCCTTGGCCAGTTCGGCCACACGGCGCTGATGCCCGGCGGTGTAGGGGTCGCGCATTTCAAGGGCTATC